>JAJZTO010000142.1 GCA_021848865.1 Myxococcales bacterium | reverse complement strand
GGAGCGGCGCGAGGGCCCGGGTGGGCCCGGCGGACCTGCGGCCGCGGCTCCGTCCGGGAGCGGCGGCGAGCCGGCCGGCGGCGGGGAAGGAGCGGCCGGCGGCGAGGGCGGGCCGCGCGAGACCCCGACGGCGCCCGCGGCCCCGGCGCCCTCCGGCGGCGGCGGGGACGGGGGTCCGGCGGCGTGATCGCGGGGCAGTCCCGGGGCCGGTGGAGGGCGCTGCTGGGCGTGGCGCTCGCCGCCCTGGGGGCTTGCCGGGCCAGGCCCCCGCGCCAGTCGGTGGACCGCGTGGTCGTGGCGGAGACCGACGCGGCGCTGCGGCTCGAGACCATCGGCGTCACCCGGGACGAGGTGATGCGCGCCGCCGTCGGGGCGGTGCGGGCCTCCCCGCGCTTCGGGCCGCCCGCGCCGGAGGGGGAGAAGGCGCGCCGGTGGCTGGGGCGGGTGGCGGTGCACCGCGCCGAGACCCTCACCGGCGGCGGGCCGCCGCTGGCGCAGGTGGTGCTCACGCTGGAGCTGTCGCCGCAGGAGGGAGCCGGCGCGCTGCGGGAGACCGCCGGCGCCGCGGAGCCGGTGGGCCCCGGGCCGCGCGGCCTGCGCGACGCCTTCGGGCGGGCCGCGGCGGCGGCGCTGGGACGGGCCGTCGCCGGCTTCGACCTGCTGCTCGCCGCCGAGGGCAAGGGCGACGCCGCCCTGGTGGCCGACCTGCGATCGCCCGACGCCCGCGTGCGCGACGTGGCGGTCCGCGTCCTGGCCGACCGTCGCCACGCCGGGGCGGTGCCGGCGCTGGTGGAGCGGCTCTCCGATCCGGACCCCGAGGTGGTGGAGCGGGCCATCGGCGCGCTCGGCCAGATCGGCGACCCGCGGGCGGTGACGCCGCTGGTCCGGCTGGCGCAGCGACGCCAGGGGCCGTCGGTGGCCCAGCTGGCCCGGATCATCGGGGACATCGGCGGCCCGGACGCCCGGGCCTACCTGCTCACCCTGGCCTCCGGCTCACCGGACCGGCTGGTCCAGGAGGCGGCCCAGCAGGCGCTCGACGAGATGACGGCGCGCGAGGCCCAGGCCCGGCCCGCGGCGAAGCGCTGAGCCCTCGCGGCCGGCGGTCGCGCCGGCGCCGATTCGGGTTAGGATGCCGGCGTGAAGACCACCCTCGCGATCGCCGCCGCGGTCCTGGCCGCGGCCTGCAGCCACGCCCCGCCGGCCGCCCCCGGCGCCGGCCCCGCGCCCGCCGACTACTTCCCCCTGGCCGTGGGCAACCAGTGGACCTGGGTGGACCGCTCGCCGGCCCTGCCCGCCGGCGGCGCGCCCCCCGAGCGCACCGTCCGCATCCTGGAGCGCACCGCCGACGGCTTCTACCGCGACAGCGACCGCGGCGAGCTGCGCGCCGACGCCGACTGCCTGCGCGACCGGGTGCGCCGGCTGCTGTGCCGTCCCATCGCCGTGGGGCAGGGCTGGGTCTCGGTCACCGGGGTCTCGGCCACCGAGCGGTACGAGATCGCCGGCGTGGACGAGCGGGTGGAGACGCCCGCCGGGACCTTCACCGGCTGCGTGCGGGTGCGCGCCCACGTGCGCGCCGGGGCGGGGGCCGAGAACGTCCTGGAGCTGACCTACGCGCCCGGCGTCGGGCCGGTCCGCATCGAGACCTTCGCGGTGGTGGACGGCAAGATCGCCCCCCAGGTCCAGGCCGTCCTGAAGTCCTACTCGCTGGCGAGGTGAGCATGCGTGAGGTGGGGATCGGCATCGCGGGGTTCGGGACGGTCGGCGGCGGGGTGCTGTCGATCCTCGAGCACCACGCGCCGGAGATCGAGGCCCGGCTCGGCGCCCGGATCGTGGTGCGGAAGGTGGCGGTGCGGGATCCGGCCAAGGACCGGGCGGTGGCGCTGCAGCCGGCCCTGGTGACCACCCGGCTCGACGACCTGCTCGAGGACCCGAAGGTGGAGGTGGTGGTCGAGCTCATCGGCGGGGCCGGCGAGGCCTACGACCTGGTGATCGGCGCCCTCTCCCGCGGCAAGCACGTGGTCACCGCCAACAAGGCGCTCATCGCCTCCCGGGGCGACGACATCTTCCGCCTGGCCGCCGAGAAGGGCGTGGACGTCTACTACGAGGGGGCGGTCTGCGGCGGCATCCCCATCATCCGGACGCTGCGCGAGGCCCTGGCCTCCGACCGCATCCAGTCGCTCCACGGCATCGTCAACGGCACCACCAACTACATCCTCACCGGGATGGCCGAGCGGGGCGAGCCGCTGGCCCGGGCGCTGGCCGAGGCCCAGCGGCTGGGCTACGCCGAGGCCGACCCGACCCTGGACCTCTCCGGCGGCGACGCCGCCCAGAAGCTCTGCCTCCTGGCGCAGCTGGCCTTCGGCGCCCGCCTCCGGCCCGAGGAGGTGCTCACCGAGGGGATCCTCGGGCTCGAGCCGCAGGACTTCCAGTGGGGGCGCGACTTCGGGTACGCCCTGAAGCTCCTCGCCATCGCCCGGCGCGTGGAGCGGACCGAGGGAGATCCGCCCGGCCTCGACCAGATCGAGGCCCGGGTCCACCCCGCCTTCATCCCGCGCGACTCGCTGCTGGCGGGGGTGCGCGGCGCCTTCAACGCCGTGCTGCTGCGCTCCGAGGCGCTGGGACCGTCGATGCTCCTCGGGCAGGGCGCGGGGGCGCTCCCCACCGGCAGCGCGGTGGTGGCCGACATCATCGACCTCTCGCGCAACATCGTGGCCTCCAGCCCGGGGCGGGTGCCCCTGCCGCCGGCGACGCCGCGGGTGCGGCTGCGGCCCCACGCCGAGATCCGCTGCGGCTACTACCTCCGCTTCACGGTGAAGGACGTGCCGGGCGTGCTGGCGCGCATCGCCACCGGCCTGGCCCAGCGCCGGATCTCCATCGCCGCGGTCCAGCAGCGGGAGCAGGCCGACGGGGGCGGGGCGGTGCCGCTGGTCTTCGTCACCCACGGCGCGCGCGAGGCCGACGTGAAGTCGGCCATCGCCGAGATCGACCGCTACGACACCACGCTGGCCCCGACCCGGCTGGTCCGCATCGAGTCGCTCTGAGGGAGGCCGGCCATGGTGCCGACGCAGCTCCGGGTCATCTACGGCGACACCGACCAGATGGGGATCGTCTACTACGCCAACTACCTGCGCTTCTTCGAGGCGGGGCGGACCGAGTTCCTGCGCGCCAAGGGGATGCGCTACCGGGACGTGGAGGAGCGCCACCGGCTGCTCCTGCCGGTGACCGAGGCCCACGTGGACTACCGGGCCTCGGCCCGCTACGACGACCTGCTCACCGTGGAGACCACGCTGGGCATGCTGCGGCGGGCCTCGCTGCGCTTCGACTACCGGGTCCTGCGCGAGCGGGAGCTGCTGGCCACCGGCCACACCGTCCACGCCTGCCTGGATCCGGAGGGCCGGTTCGTGCGCATGCCGGAGGAGGTGGCCGCCGTGCTGCGGGCCGGGGAGCCGCCGGCCTGATCGGTGCGGGAGGGGGAGCCATGGCGATGGTCTCGAGCGAGGTCCTGGTGGGCGTCCCGGTGGAGCGGTTCTTCGCGATCGTCCGGGACTACGACCGCTACCCGGAGTTCGTCCCCACCGTGAAGGCCTGCCGCGCGCGCCGGGGCCCGGGCGGCGTCGAGGTGGACTACCAGCTCGACCTGGGGATCAAGACCATCGCCTACACCCTCCGGCTGGTGGAGGAGCCGCCCCACCGGGTGAGCTGGTCGCTGGTCCAGGGCGAGTGGATGAAGGTGTCGAACGGCTCCTGGGAGCTGCGCGACGAGGGCGGGAAGACCCGCGCCACCTACGCGGTCGACATCCAGATCCAGAAGCCGCCCCTGGTGCCCCAGGTGCTGGTGGATCGGGTCAGCGACGAGCTGACCCGCGTGCAGCTGCCGCGGATGCTGGAGGCCTTCCGGCGGCGAGCGGAGCAGGGCCCCCGGTAGCCGTCCGCCGGCTCCCGGCCCGCCCCCGAGGCGGGTGTACACCCCGGTTCACAGGGAGGGCCGCGCCGCCCGCCCCGGCGGTCCGGCGCCCGCCCCCGCGCGGCGTGTCCGACGGGGGTGGTAGGAGAGGGTGCGTGACGCCGGTCCGCGAAACCGCTGGGCTTTCGGCGCCCTGGCACATCCCGGCCGGGAAGCATTAGATTGGACGGAGGAGCGCAGCCGTTCCGCCGGGAACGGAACGTCGGTTGCAGGGTTCTCCCGGAGCGGGAGGCCGGAAGACCGGAGCGTCGCCGATGCTGGACACCTTCATCATCGACGAGATCAGGCGCCGCGAGCGCGAGCGGGTGCGCGAGGAGCGCCCCGTCCTCGAGCTGCCGCTGCCGCCGGCTCCCCCGGCGCGCTCCGACGACGGCACCGAGCGGCCGGAGCAGCCCGGGACCCCCGGCAACGTCGTCATCATCGACTACACCGGCTAGGCCCGCCGCCGCGCGCCGGCGAGCTCCTCCCAGGCGGGGAGCGGCGCGCGCCGGCGGCGGGAGGGCGCGGCGACCGCGGGGAAAGCCGTTGACGGAACCGGTGCCGTCGGCGATCTTCCGCACGCCTGCGCACCCACCACCCGAGGGGACACCCATGACCGAGATCATCAACGTCGCCGCCCGCGAGATCCTCGACTCCCGCGGCAACCCCACGGTGGAGGTGGAGGTGGCGCTGGCCAGCGGCCACCTGGGCCGCGCCGCCGTGCCCTCGGGCGCCTCGACCGGCGAGCGCGAGGCCATCGAGCTGCGCGACGGGGACAAGAAGCGCTTCCAGGGCAAGGGGGTCCGCAAGGCGGTCGGCAACGTCCGCGACGTCATCGGGCCGGCGGTGCTGGGGATGGACGCCAGCGACCAGGCGGCGCTCGACGCCAGGATGATCGCCCTGGACGGCACCCCCTTCAAGGCCAAGCTCGGCGCCAACGCCATCCTCGGCGTCTCCCTGGCCGCGGCCCGCGCGTCCGCCCTGGCCCACGAGCTGCCGCTCTACCGCTACGTCGGCGGCGCCGGCGCCCGGACCCTGCCGGTCCCGCAGATGAACATCCTCAACGGCGGCGCCCACGCCGACTCCAACGTCGACATCCAGGAGTTCATGGTGGTCCCGCTGGGCGCGCCGAGCTTCGCCGAGGCCCTGCGCTACGGCGCCGAGATCTTCCACGCCCTGAAGAAGGTCCTGAAGGGGAAGGGGGCCTCGACCGGGGTGGGCGACGAGGGCGGCTACGCCCCGAGCCTGGGCTCCAACGAGGAGGCGCTGGCCCTGATCCTGGAGGCCATCCGGCAGGTCGGGCTCAAGGCCGGCAAGGACGTGGCCCTGGCGCTCGACTGCGCCGCCTCGGAGTTCTACGACGCCAAGTCCGGCAAGTACCTGCTCAAGGGGGAGGGGAAGAGCTTCGACCCCAAGGGGCTGGTCGAGTGGTACGCGGCGCTGGCCTCCCGCTACCCCATCGTCTCCATCGAGGACGGCTGCAGCGAGAACGACTGGAAGGGCTGGGCGCTGCTCACCGAGAAGCTGGGCGGCAAGCTGCAGCTGGTGGGCGACGACATCTTCGTCACCAACACCTCCATCTTCGCCAAGGGCATCGCCGCCGGCATCGCCAACTCCATCCTCATCAAGGTGAACCAGATCGGCACGCTCACCGAGACCCTGGAGGCCGTGCGCATGGCCCACCGGGCCGGCTACACCAGCGTGATGAGCCACCGCTCGGGCGAGACCGAGGACACCACCATCGCCGACCTGGCGGTGGCCTGCGACGGCGGGCAGATCAAGACCGGGTCGGCCTCCCGCTCGGACCGCGTCGCCAAGTACAACCAGCTCCTGCGCATCGAGGAGGAGCTGGGGGCGCAGGCGCGCTTCGCCGGCCGCGGCGCCTTCAAGGCCTTGCGCTGAGGGGTTCCGGACCCTTAAGTTTCCCTCCCTCCCCCGGGAGGATGAAGGAGAGCGCATGCGCGCCGAATGGATCGCCCGCCGCCGCGGGCTGCCGAACGTCACCCAGTTGCACTTCGCGCGCAGCGGCGTGGCCACCGAGGAGATGCACCACGTCGCCCGCCGCGAGCGGCTGCCGGTGGAGCAGGTGCGCGAGGAGGTGGCGCGCGGCCGGATGATCATCCCGGCCAACGTCCGCCACCCCGAGCTGGAGCCGATGGCCATCGGCTTCGCCGCCACCTGCAAGATCAACTCGAACATCGGCAACTCGGCGGTGGTGAGCGACATCCAGGCCGAGCTGGAGAAGCTGCGCATCTCCATCAAGTACGGCGCCGACACGGTGATGGACCTCTCCACCGGGGGCGACATCCCGGAGATCCGCGAGGCCATCATCCGCGCCAGCCCCATCCCGGTGGGGACCGTGCCCATCTACGAGTGCCTGGCCCACGTGAAGGAGGTCGAGGACCTCACCCCGGCGCTGCTGCTGGAGATCATCGAGGCCCAGGCGGCGCAGGGCGTGGACTACATGACCATCCACGCCGGGCTGCTGCGGCGCTTCATCCCGCTGGCGGCGAAGCGCGTCACCGGGATCGTCTCGCGCGGCGGCGCCCTGATGGCCCAGTGGATGCTGGCCCACGGGAAGGAGAACCCGCTCTACACCCACTTCGACGCCATCTGCGACATCTTCAAGCGCTACGACGTGGCCTTCTCGCTGGGCGACGGGCTGCGCCCCGGCTGCCTGGCCGACGCCTCCGACGCGGCGCAGTTCGCGGAGCTGGAGGCGCTGGGCGAGCTGACCCGGCGGGCCTGGAAGCACGACGTCCAGGTGATGGTGGAGGGGCCCGGCCACGTGCCGCTGGACCAGATCCCCATGAACATGCAGAAGGAGCGGGAGCTGTGCGACGAGGCCCCGTTCTACGTGCTCGGGCCCCTGGTCACCGACATCGCCCCGGGCTACGACCACATCACCAGCGCCATCGGGGCCACGGTGGCGGCCCAGCACGGCGCGGCCATGCTCTGCTACGTCACCCCCAAGGAGCACCTGGGGCTGCCCGACGTGGACGACGTGCGCCAGGGCATCGTGGCCTACAAGATCGCCGCCCACGCCGCCGACGTCGCGCTCCACCGGCCCGGCGCCCGGGACCGGGACGACGAGCTGTCGCGGGCCCGCTACGCCTTC
>JAJZTO010000141.1 GCA_021848865.1 Myxococcales bacterium | reverse complement strand
CATGAACCGGCCGGTGGTGGTCTTCACCATGTCGCCTGAGGGGGCGCGCCTCATGGAGAAGCTCACCAGCGCCAACCTGGGCCGGCGCATGGCCACGGTGCTGGACGGCAAGGTGGAGACCGCCCCGTACATCCAGGGGAAGATCGCCGCCAACGGCCAGATCACCCTGGGCCAGCAGCGCGGCTTCCAGGAGATGTTCCAGGAGGCCAGCGACATCGCCCTGGTGCTGAAGGCCGGCGCGCTGCCCGCCCCGGTCACCATCTCCGAGGAGCGCACCGTCGGCGCCACCCTCGGGCCCGAGCTGGTGCGGAAGGGCACCACCGCCGCCCTGCTGGGCTTCCTGCTGGTGGTGCTGTTCATGGTGGCCTACTACCGGGCCAGCGGCCTCATCGCCGACGTGGCGCTGCTGCTGAACGGCCTGCTGGTGCTGGCCATCATGGCCATCGTCGGCTCCACCCTGACCCTGCCCGGCATCGCCGGCTTCGTCCTCACCCTGGGCATGGCGGTGGACGCCAACGTCCTCATCAACGAGCGCATCCGCGAGGAGATGCGCGCCGGCAAGACGGTGAAGCAGTCGGTGGACCAGGGCTACGACAAGGTCTTCTGGACCATCGTCGACAGCCACGTCACCACCCTGTCGGCCGGCGTGGTGCTCATGAACTACGGCTCCGGGCCGGTTCGCGGCTTCGCCGTGACCCTGATCATCGGCCTGGCGGCCTCGATGTTCACCTCCATCGTGGTGACGCGCGCCATCATGGACTTCTTCACCCGCCGTGACACGGCGAGGCTGAGCGTCTGATGCGATTCAAGAGCTTCGACGTCATCCCCCACGGGACCACCTTCGACTTCGTCGGCAAGCGCCACATCGCCGTGGCGCTGTCGCTCGCCGCCAACCTGGCGGTGATCGTCTGGGCGATGCCCTTCGTCCACGGCCTGAACTTCGGCGTGGACTTCGCCGGCGGCACCGAGATGGAGGTGAAGTTCGGCAAGCCGGTGGACCCGGGCGTCATCCGCCGCAGCGTCGAGGAGCTGGGCTTCAAGGACGCCTCGGTCCAGACCTACGGGCCCGAGGCCGACAACAGCTACCTGATCCGCGTCGGGCGCATCGCCCTGCTGGGCGCCGACGAGGTCGCCAAGGTGGCCCAGGCGGTCTCGGCCCGGTTCCCCATCCAGGGGGCGCCCTCCTACAACCCCGACCTGGGCGACAAGATCGACTTCCAGTTCCAGGGCGTGCAGCCGACCACCGCCGAGCTGAAGTCGGTGGTCGAGGCGGCCGGGGTGCGGGTGCGCGAGGTGCGCGAGGAGGCGGGCCTGGCGGCCGGCACCCACTCCTTCGCCGTCATCACCTACGGCATCCAGGACAAGGTGGAGCGGGACCTCCAGTCCCGCTTCGCCGGGGAGAAGCCCGAGGTGCGGCGCGTCGAGTACGTCGGCCCGGCGGTGGGGCGCGAGCTGCGCAACCAGGGCTTCAAGGCCATCCTCCTGGCCATGGGGCTCATCGTCCTCTACGTGGGCGTGCGCTTCGACTTCCGCTTCAGCCCCGGGGTCATCATCGCCCTGCTCCACGACGCGGTGATCACCTTCGGCTTCTTCGCCTTCACCGGGCGGGAGTTCAACCTCACCTCGGTGGCGGTGATCCTCACGGTGGTGGGCTACTCGGTGAACGACACCGTGGTGGTCTACGACCGGATCCGCGAGAACCAGGGGAAGTACCAGGGAAAGCGGCTCGGGGAGATCGTCAACCTCTCCATCAACGACGTGCTGGGCCGCACCTTCCTCACCTCCTTCGCCACCGCCCTGTCGCTGATCGGCCTGCTCGTCTTCGGCGTCGGGACCATCTGGGACTTCTCCATGGCGATGCTGGTGGGCATCGTCTCCGGCACCTACTCCACCTGGTTCATCGCCGCGCCGATGACCATCTGGCTGGAGGAGCGGGCCGAGAAGGCCAAGGCCCGGGCCGCCTAGCCCCGGGGCGCGCCCCGGCGCGACAGCATGACGCACCCGCGCCGCGGCGCGCCGCACCGACCTGCGGCTGCCGCGGCGCTACCATGTCCGGCGAGGGGGTTCGCCGTGGCGCCGGCACGGGGGCAACCATCCCGCACGGGGAGCTGGGTTGCGGCCGTCGCCGCCGTCGTCCTGCTGGCAGCGCGACCCGCCGCGGGCGAGCCCCCGACCTCTCCCCACGGTCCGGCCGGCGCCGGCCGGCGCCGAGCACGGCGCGACGGCCGTCGCGGGCCTCGCGCGGATCGCGGTATACGAGTGGGCCTCCCCTCCCGGCGAGGTCCCCGTGCCCGACTCCCCGTTCGTCCACCCGCGCCGCGTCGCCTTCGGCGACTGCGATCCGGCGCAGATCTTCTACGCCCCGCGGGCCATCGAGTACGCGGTGGAGGCGGCGGAGGCCTGGTCCGGGGCGGTGGGGAAGGCCTCCTGGCAGGAGCTGCTGGCGCGGCGGGGGCTCGCGCCGCTCGTCGAGGTGGTGGACTGCGAGTACCAGCGATCGCTCTTCGCGAGCCAGCTGGTGCGGATCCGGGTCGAGCCGGAGGAGTCCTCCGGGAGCGCCGTCGCGCTGCGCGCCACCGGCCAGGCCTCGGGGGCCGGGCCGGGCGAGGAGGCCTTCCGCGCGCGGGTGGAGCTGCGCTTCGCGCCGCGCGAGGAGGAGGCGGCGGGGTTCGCGGCGGGAGCGGCGAGCCCCGCGGGGGCCGCGGCGGGAGCCTTCCCCTTCACGCGGACCTTCCGGGTCCGCTGGGGCGAGTGCGGACCCGCCGGCACCGCCTACGCGCCGCGGATCGTGGACCGGGCGGTGGAGGCGGCCGGGGAGTGGTACGAGTCCTGCCTCGGCGTCACCTGGCTGCAGCAGTGCCAGCGGGGCCGGGGCACGCCGTTCGTGCGGATCCGCTGCGCCTTCCACCGGCCGCTCGCCGCCGGCGACGAGGTGGCGATGGCGGTCACGGTCCCGCGGCTCGGCAACGCCAGCATCGGCTACCGGGTGGAGGGGCGCAGCGCGGGCCGGCTGGCCTTCGAGGCCGACATGGCCGCCTGCTACATCACCGAGGAGGCCGGGCCGCCGAAGGCCATGCCCTTCCCCGACGAGCTGCGCCGCCGGATCGAGGAGTACCAGCGGGCCTGCCGGGGAGCCTCGCCGCGGGCCCCAGGGCCGGAGCCGGAGCGAGGACCACCCTGACCCCGTCTCGGGTGGCCCCGGGTCAGATCCCCGTGCTACTCCGCTCGCACCGTGACCGGCTCCTCGCGCAAGAAGTGGGTGGACGTGGCGTGCGACGAGGCGGCCGCGGCGCGGCTGGGGAAGGAGCTCTCGCTCCACCCGCTCGCCGCCCGGGTGCTGGCCGCCCGGGGGCTCGGCGACCCCGGGGCCGCCGGGCGCTTCCTCGCCGCGAAGCTCGCGGACCTGCCCGACCCCTTCGCCATGAAGGGCATGGAGCGGGCGGTGGAGCGGATCGCCGCGGCGCTGGCGCGGAGCGAGCGCATCGCCTGCTACGGCGACTACGACGTGGACGGCGTCACCTCGACGGTCCTGCTCTCCGGCCTGCTGCGGGCGGCGGGCGGCGACGTCGTCACCTACGTGCCGCACCGGCTGGTGGAGGGGTACGGCCTGAACGGCGCGGCGGTGGCGACGCTCGCGGCGCGGGGGGTGAAGCTGCTCGTCACCCTCGACTGCGGCATCACCTCCGTGGAGGAGGTCCGGGCGGCGGCGGCGCTGGGGCTGGACACGGTGGTGGTGGACCACCACACCGTCCCGGTCGAGCTTCCGGCCGCGGCCGCCATCCTCAATCCGCACCAGCCCGGCTGCGGCTACCCCGACAAGGAGCTGGCCGCGGTCGGCGTCACCTTCGCCCTGTGCATGGCGCTGCGCCGGCGGCTGCGCGAGGCCGGGCGCTTCGGCGCGGCCCGGCCCGAGCCGAACCTCCGCGAGGCGCTGGACCTGGTCGCGCTCGGCACCGTCGCCGACGTGGTCCCGCTCACCGGCGTGAACCGCATCCTGGTGCGCCAGGGGCTGCTGGAGCTGGCGGCGGAGCGCCGGCCCGGCGTGAAGGCGCTGAAGCGCGTCGCCGGGGTGCCGCCCGGCGTCCCGGTGGCGGCGGGGCAGGTGGGCTTCCGGCTGGCGCCGCGCCTCAACGCCGCCGGCCGCCTGGACGACGCCGGGCGCGGGGTGCGGCTGCTCGCCACCGGCGACGCCGAGGAGGCGCGGCGGCTCGCCGAGGAGCTGGACGGGGAGAACCGCTCGCGCCAGGAGATCGAGCGGCGCATCCTCGACGAGGCGCTGGAGGCGGCCGCCGCGCGGGTCCGGGCCGGCGCCCGGGGGCTGGTGCTGTGGCGCGAGGGCTGGCACCCCGGGGTGGTGGGCATCGTCGCCTCGCGGGTGGTGGAGCGCTTCCACCGGCCGGCGGTGCTGGTGGGGCTCGACGGCGCGGCGGGGAAGGGGAGCGGCCGCAGCGTCGAGGGCTTTCACCTCTACGACGCCCTGGCGGCCTGCGCCGCGCACCTCACCCGCTTCGGCGGCCACCGCCACGCCGCCGGGGTCACGGTGGAGGCCTCGGCCCTCGAGCCCTTCCGCGAGGCTTTCGAGCGCCACGCCGCCGAGCGGCTCTCGCCCGAGCAGCTGGTGGGGCGCTGCCGCATCGAGGGGCGGCTCGACCCGGCCGAGGCCACCGAGCGGGCGGCGCTGGACCTCGAGAGGCTCGCCCCCTTCGGCGCCGGCCACCCCGAGCCGATCTTCGCCTTCACCGGCCGGCCCACCCGGGCCCGCACCGTCGGCGCCGGCGGCGTGCACCTCAAGCTCGGCTTCGCGCCCGGGCTCGACGCCATCGGGTTCCACCTGGGGGAGCAGGCTTCCCTTTGCCAGGGGGAGGTGGAGGCGGCGGTGACCCTGGGCTTCGACGAGTGGGACGGGACCCGGCGGCTGCAGCTGAAGCTCAGGGACCTGCGGGTTCCCGGGAGCGCTTGACCTCCCGCTTTTCGGGGTGTTACCTGCGGGGTCCCCGACCGGGAGGATCCGTTGCCCCGCTTCATCACCGAGATCAAGCGCACCCACAGCTGCGGCCAGCTCACCCAGGACGACGTCGGCAAGGAGGTCGTCCTCTTCGGCTGGGTGGCGAACCGGCGCGACCACGGCGGCGCCGTCTTCATCGACCTGCGCGACCGGGACGGCCTGACCCAGGTGGTCTTCGAGCAGGACGTGCGG
Source organism: Myxococcales bacterium (assembly GCA_021848865.1). Taxonomy (GTDB): domain Bacteria; phylum Myxococcota; class Myxococcia; order Myxococcales; family Anaeromyxobacteraceae; genus JACRMN01. Next base: position 1,864 of record JAJZTO010000141.1, on the reverse strand, counting down.
CCCGAGGTGCACGAGACCGCGGAGAAGCTGCGGCTCGAGTACTGCGTCGGCGTGCGCGGCAAGGTGGTCTCGCGCGGCGGCAACGCGAACCCCAAGCTCCGGACCGGCCAGATCGAGATCCACGCCGGCGACCTCGAGATCTTCAACCGCAGCGAGCCCACCCCCTTCCCGGTGGACGACCAGATCGACACCGCGGAGGAGAAGCGGCTCCAGTACCGCTTCCTCGACCTGCGCCGGGCGCCGCTGCAGAAGACGCTGATGACCCGGGCGCGGGTGAACCACCTCACCCGCAACTACTTCACCGGGCAGGGCTTCCTGGAGCTGGAGACGCCCTTCATGGTGAAGTACACGCCGGGCGGGGCGCGCAACTTCCTGGTCCCGAGCCGCCTCAACGCCGGCAAGTTCTACGCCCTGGCGGAGAGCCCGCAGCTCTTCAAGCAGCTGTACATGATCGCCGGCTTCGACCGGTACTTCCAGATCGTCCGCTGCTTCCGCGACGAGGACCTGCGGCTCGACCGCCAGCCCGAGTTCACCCAGATCGACGTGGAGATGAGCTTCGTCTCCCAGGACGACGTCTTCGAGGTGATGGAGGGGCTGGTGCGGACGCTGTGGAAGGAGGTGCTGGGCGTCGACCTGCCCCGCCCCTTCCCGCGCATGCCCTACGACGAGTCGATGGCGAAGTACGGGAACGACAAGCCCGACCTGCGCTTCGGCATGCCGCACGTGGTGCTCACCGGCCTCGTGAAGCAGCACCAGGGCGGCGGCGTGCCGCTGCTCCTCGACGCCGTGAACGCCAAGGGCATCGTCAAGGCGATGCGGGTGCCGGCCTCGGCCAACCTCTCGCGCACCGAGATCGACAAGCTCGAGGAGTACGTGAAGGGCATGGGGGCCAAGGGGCTGGCCCGGGCCAAGGTGAACGAGGGCGGGGAGTGGACCCAGTCCCCCTTCGCCAAGACCATCACCCCGGCGCTGCGCCAGGCGGTGAACGAGGCCTGCGGCGCTGAGGCCGGCGACCTGCTGCTCTTCCAGTTCGGCAAGGAGTCCACCGTCCACACGGTGATGGCCAACCTCCGGGTGCACCTCGCCAAGCGAATGGGGCTCATCCCCGAGTACGGCTCGGGTGGCCAGTGGCAGTTCCTCTGGGTGGTGGACCCGCCGCTGTTCGAGCTCGACGAGGAGTCGGGCCGGTGGGCCGCCGCCCACCACGCCTTCACCCGGCCGCGGGACCAGGACGTGCAGTACCTCGAGACCGACCCGGGGCGGGTCTACTGCTGGCGCTACGACCTGGTGCTGAACGGCTTCGAGATCGGCGGCGGCTCCATCCGGCTCCACGACCCGGCGGTGCAGGCCCGGGTCTTCCAGGCCATGGGCATCGGCGAGGAGGAGGCCAGGAACAAGTTCGGCTTCCTGCTCGACGCCCTGAAGATGGGAGCGCCGCCCCACGGCGGCATCGCCATCGGCATGGACCGGCTGGTGATGCTGCTCACCGGCGCCGAGTCGCTGCGCGACGTGGTGGCCTGGCCCAAGACGCAGAAGGGCACCGACCTCATGACCGGCGCCCCCGGCGACGTGGACGCGAAGCAGCTCCGCGAGCTGTACGTGAAGAGCACCCACGAGAAGTAGGGCGGGTCTTGTCCCCCGCCCAGCGCGGGGATCGCGGCCTGGCGGCCGGGCGGGGACGAGCCCCGCCCCTACAGGACGGCAATCCTGGATCCCGACAGGACGGCAATCCTGGATCCCGACAGGACGGCAATCCTGGATCCCGACAGGACGGCAATCCTGGATCCCGACAGGACGGCAATCCTGGATCCCGACAGGACGGCAATCCTGGATCCCGACGGGACGGAAATCCTGGATCCCGCGG
>JAJZTO010000140.1 GCA_021848865.1 Myxococcales bacterium | reverse complement strand
CGCCCCGCGAGATCGCCTTCGCCTCCGGCGCGGCGGTGCTCTACCGGGCATCGGCGCTGCGCGAGGTGGGGCTGCTCGACGAGGCCCTCTTCCTCTACCAGGAGGACCTGGACCTGGGCTGGCGGCTGCGGCTCGCCGGGCACCCCAACCTCGCGGCCCCGCGCTCGGTGGTGTTCCACCACTACGAGTTCTCGCGCAGCTCGCGGAAGTACTACTTCCTGGAGCGGAACCGCTGGTGGGTTCTCTTGAAGAACGTCCGGGCCCGGAACCTCCTGCTGCTCCTCCCCTTCCTGCTGGCCGCGGAGGTGGGGCTGCACCTGCTCGCGGCGGCCTCGGGCTGGCTGCCCCAGAAGCTCCGCGCCGACCGGGACGCCCTTCGCCCGGCCGCGCTTCGCCGGGTGCTCCGGGAACGGCGGCGGGTCCAGGCCCTTCGCCGCGTCCCCGACCGCGAGATCTTCCGGCTCTTCACGCCGGCGGTGGACTTCGAGGGCGCGGCGAGCGCCTGGTTCACCCGCCCCGCCAACGCCCTGCTGCGCGCCCTCTGGGCGCTGCTAGGGCCGCTGGTCCGGTGAGGCCCCGCCGGCGCCGTCCCCGACCCGCGCCCGCAGCTCGTCCAGCTCGCCGCGGAGCAGCGCGCACTCCTGGGTGATCCGCCGCAGCCGCTCGGCGTTGCCCGAGATGGCGATGGTGGACGACAGCAGATTCAGGAGCACGTAGACGAAGCCCAGCGCGAAGAGGGCGTTGGCGGGGACCTCGGCGCCCACCAGGTGGGCGACGGCCACCAGCGCGCGCGGGATCAGCACCAGCGCCAGGGCGCCGCCGGTGAGCAGCACCCAGATCAGGCTGTCCCGCAGGTTGAGCCGGCGGGAACGGACGAGCCAGAGGACCCAGCCGAGCATGGCGAGCAGCGTCCCCACGGCGAAGAGCTGGAGCTGGCGCGGGAGGAGGTGCGCGGGATCCACGGGTCACTCCTTGGGGGCGGCGCCCCGGACCAGCCGCCCGCCCGGGAGCAGGAGCAGGGCGAGCGAGACCTTCACGAGGTAGTAGAGGCTGCGCCAGGGGCTGATGGTGCTCCGCCCGTGTCGCCGCTCGGCCATCCGGACCGGGACCTCGACGACGCGCAGGCGGGCGCGGTGGGCCAGCGGGATGGCCTCCGGCTCCGGGTAGTCGGGCGGGTAGCAGTCGGCGTACAGCGCGATGGCCCGGGGGCCGGCGGCGCGGAAGCCCGAGGTCGGGTCGGTGACGCGAACGCCGCAGCGCAGCCGCAGGAAGCCCGAGAGGTAGCGGATACCGGCGCGGCGGAGGAAGGTGGACCGGTAGCCGCCCTCGCCCAGGAAACGGGAGCCGATGGCCACGTCGGCCTCCCCGGCGAGGATCGGCGCCAGCAGCGCCGGCAGGAAGGCCGGGTCGTGCTGGCCGTCGCCGTCGATCTGCACCGCGGCGTCGTACCGCCGCGCCCGGGCCCAGAGGTACCCAGTCTGCACCGCGCCGCCGATCCCCAGGTTCAGCGGGCAGCGCAGCACCACGGCGCCCAGGCCCGCGGCGACGGCGGCGGTGCCGTCGGTCGAGCCGTCGTCCACCACGCACACGTCGCAGCCTGGCGCGGCGGCACGCACGGCGGCCACGACGCCCGGGAGGCTCGGAGCCTCGTTGAAGGCGGGGACGATGGCGAGGAGGCGCATGGGCCGGATCCTGGCCCGGATGGTACCCCGGCTACGCCTTCCCGTGCTTCTGGTGGCACTTCAGGCAGGACTCGCCCGGCTCGCCGTGGAAGCCCTTCCCCACCCGGATGGCGTGCGGGTCGTGGCAGGAGACGCAGGTGATGGTGCCCTTCCAGAGCGGCAGCCCCCCGGTCGGCCCCCGGACGGGCACGCCCACCGGGTGGTTCCCCGCGTGCGACTGCCGGTGGCAGCCGGTGCACAGCGCGATGGGATCGCCGCGCAGCAGCGCCGGGGCCGGCTCGCCCCGCAGGTGGCACCCCTGGCAGAGCGGGTTCCCGCCGCGCCCGTCGTGGACGCTCCGGAGCGACGCGACCTCGCCCGGCGGCACCAAGGCGAAGTCCACCCGCCGGGGCGCCCCGGCGCAAGCCGCGAGGGCCAGCGCCGCGACCGCGAAGATGCCCCTGGCCGCCGGCAAGGCTACCCGACGTGCCGGGCGCGCTCGGCCTCGACCTTGCGCCCCTCGGCCTCCATCTCGGCGAGCATCCTGCGCACCGAGTCGGGCATCTTCGCCCCCTTGGCCATCTGGTGCATCTCCTTGCCCAGGTAGCTGTTCTCGATGAGCAGCTTCAGCACCCGGACCATGAAGGAGCGCTTCCAGGGGGAGAGCTTGTCCAGGTTCACGAACTTGTCGTGGAAGAACCGGCCGGTGGCCATGTGCAGCTCGCGCTGCATCTCGTCCAGGGTCATCCGGTCCGGCTTCACCACCGGCTCCACCAGGTTGTACTTGCGGTAGTCGGTGGTGGCGACCCGGCTCGCCAGGCCCGAGGCCTGGTCCTCGACGATGTCGGCGTAGGGCCAGGGGGTGATGGCCAGGAAGAAGGCCATGTCGGGGCCGTACCACTTCGCCAGCTCGACGGTCTTGCGGATCGACTCCGCCGTCTCCTCCGGCGTGCCCAGCACGAAGGAGGTCTCGGAGACGATGTCGTGGGCGTTGATGAGCTCGATGGCCTTCTTGGACTCCGAGACCTTGATGTCCTTGTGGTAGAGGTTCAGCGTCGACTGGCTGGTGGACTCGACGCCCACGTAGATGTGGCTGACGCCGGCCGCCCGGTACTTCGGGAGGATGGCCTCGTCGCGCAGGATGTCGTCGACGCGCGTCTCCAGCAGGATCTCGACGCCGGTCTGGCGCTCGACGAGCAGGTCGAGGATCCGCTCCCAGCGGTGGCGGCTGGAGGTCGGCGTCTCGTCCGAGAGCATGGCGACGCGGACGTTGTAGGTGTCGCGCAGGTGCTCCAGCTCCTTCACGAACTTCAGCGGGTCGCGCCCGCGCCAGGTCCGCTCCCAGAACTTCTGCTGCGAGCAGAAGCTGCAGCGCTGGCCGCAGCCGCGCGCCGAGGAGGTGATGGCGAGCCTCCCCGCCGGGCTGGGCCGGTACCAGTAGAGCTTCCAGTCCACCAGGTCCCAGGCCGGCACCAGGGTGTCCAGGTCCTGCGTGAAGGCGCGCGGGCGGTTCGACACCGGCACCCCGCCGCGGCGGTAGCTGAGGCCGTCGATCTTCGCCCACTCCGTCTCGCCGCCGCCCGCCGCCACCGCGCGGACGACGTCCGCGATGGTGTGCTCCCCCTCGCCGCGGACCACCAGGTCGACGTTCGGGTCGTCGCGGAGCAGTTGCTCCCAGCAGAAGGTGGGGTGGACGTTCCCCATCACCGTGACGGTGGCGGGGTTCCACCTCTTCGCGGTCGCCAGCAGCTCGCGGCAGTCCGGCTCCATGGCGGTGATGGCGCCGGTGGCGACCACGTCGGGCCGGAAGCTCGCGATCTCGCGGGCGATGTCCTCGTGGGAGTGGAAGAGGCTCATCGCGTCGTAGATCTTCACCTCGGCCCCGGCGGCCCGGGCGTGGCCCGCGAGGTAGACCAGGCTCAAGGGGAGCCAGACACCGGCCGCCTCCACCACGCCCGAGTGATAGGGCGGCGTGACGAGCAGGACGCGAGGGCGGCGTGCGGGCATGTCGGTACTCTCCGTGCCGTTTCGGTGCGTGCGAGGCGTTTCAAGACCTTAGCACGAACGGGGCCACCGCCCGTGTTCGCAAGTGGCTGAAATCAATGGATGTAGGTAGCTTGATCTGGCGCAAGCGTTGCGGGTCCCTTGGGCAAATGCCGCAATTCTGACGGGACAGGTCGACGAACGCTCAGCGTGGCCGGTCGCAGCCGCGCTCGGACCACGAGCGCGCCAGGTTCCGCGCCAGGCCGGGGTCGCCGGCCGTCTGGATGGTCCGCCAGAGGGCGCAGGCCTCCCTGGCGCGTCCCAGCGCCGCCAGCGCCAGCCCGCGATTGAACACCCGGGCCGGGACGTCGGGGTCCAGGGCGATGGCGTGGTCGAAGAGCCGGAGCGCTCCGGCGGCGTCGCCCCGGCGGAGCGCGATCTCGCCGAGCGTGTTCCAGGCCTCCCCCTTCTCCGGGGAGATGGTGGTGGCGCGGCGCGCGAAGCCCGCCGCCTCCTCCAGGCGCCCCTGCTCGATGAGGACCACCGCCAGGTTGTTGAGGAGGTCGGCGTCCCAGTGGCCCGCATCGACGGCGGAGCGGAGGACCGCCTCGGCCTCGTCCGCGCGCCCGAGCAGCGCCAGCGCGGCCCCCAGGTTCCGGTAGATCTGCACCTGGACGCCCACGTCGTCGCCTGCCAGCGACAGGGCGATCCGGTTCGCCGCCACCGACTCCCGCAGCCGGTTCTCCGCGAGGTCGGCGTAAGCCAGGCTCAGCCAGGCGCGGGCCTTCCGCGGGGACTTCTCGACGCAGTCGGTCCAGAGCGCCCGGCGCGTCTCCCAGACGGCGTTGCGGCGATGGAGCGCGTAGGCAGCGCCCACCCACGCCGATGCGACCAAGGCGATCCCGGCGAGCGCGGCCCGGGCGCGCGGAAGGCGCGAGAGCAGCCGCTCGACCGCGACCGCCGCCGCCAGGAAGATGCCCCAGGAGGCCAGGTAGAGCCGGTGCTCCACGAGGATGTCGGCCAGCGGCACGAAGCTCGAGGTGACCGAGAGCAGCGTGAAGAACCAGAGCAGGCCGAACCCGGCGACCCGCGCGGCAGCGGCCCCCTCCCCGGTCCGGCGCCGGGCTGCCGCGCACAGCGCGACGGCGCCGCCCCCGAGGAGGAGCAGCCCCGCCCCCGCGGCCAGCGCCGACGGATCGGAGAGGCTCCGCGCCGCGGGGAAGTCCCAGTCCACGTTCTGGCCCGACGGCCAGAGGAGGAGCCGCAGGTAGACGGCGACGGACTGGAGCTGCGTGACGAGGTAGCCCCAGGGCGAGAGGCCCGCGACGTGAAAGCCGGCATCGGTGCTCGCCGCGAGGCCGCCCAGGGTGCGCGTCGCGAACCAGAGATCGAAGCCGGCGAAGGGGACCAGCGCCAGGAGGCGCCGGGGCCAGGCCAGGAGGCGCACCCGGCCCTCCGGCGACGGCACGGCGGCGGCGAGGAGCAGCCAGGCCGCGGGCAGGGTGACGACGATGGCCTTCGCCCCCAGCCCCACGGCGAAGGCCAGGAAGGCCGACGTCCAGAGCGGCAGCGCGCGCCACCCGAGACCGCGTCGCTCGGCGGCGAGCAGGAGCAGGAGCGCGGCGAGGTAGAGCGCCGAGGCCAGGGACTCGGACCGCTGCGCCACGTAGCTCACCGCCTCGCTCTGGATGGGGTGGAGGGCGAAGAGGCCGGCCACGGCGACCGCCACCCACTCGGCGCGCGCCGCGCCGGCGAGACGCAGCACGGCCCGGGTGAAGGCCCAGGCCAGGAGCACCGCCGCCAGGTGGATGGCCAGGTTCGTGAGGTGGTAGTTCCACGGGACGAGCCGCCCCACGGCGTAGTTCATGCCGAAGGTGAGGTCGGTGACCGGCCGCCCGGTGTGAAGGTACTCGGCGAGGAGGTGGTCGCGGACGAAGGCGGACAGCTCCTTCACCGCCAGGTTGCGCTCGACGACGTGGCTGTCGTCGAACTGGAACTCGCCGTCGAGCACGCGCCAGTAGGCGGCGACGGCGAGGACCAGGGGGAGGAGCAGGACCAGCGCGGGCCGCGACAGGAGGCGGCGGAGGCGGGGATACACGGTGGGACATCCTACACCGGCTTGGCTCCGCTCCGGCCCACGCAGGTCCTGCGCCGACCCGCGCGGTCAAGCGCCAGCGCGACTCCTCGATCGTTCACGAAATCGACCGCGCCCTCCCGCTGGCGGGGAAGCGAATGCTACGGGGCGGCGGCCGAACGGGCCCGCCGCCCGATCCGGTCAGTGGCCGGTGCCGTTGCAGCCGCAGTCGCTCTGGCTCCACTGGGTGGTGCCTGAGGTGGGGTAGCTATAGAGGTAGAGCCGGTTCGAGGTCCCGCCCTGCCAGTAGGGGGCGACGCCATCCCAGGTCGGGATCGCGGGCAGGACCGTCGTGTCGGTCCCGGCGCCCGGGTTGAGGATTCCGATTCGAGGCCCTCCGTGCGGGATGGCCGCGTGGCAGTTGAAGCACGTGCCGCGGGTGCCCGTGTGCTTGCCGTTGGTGTGCATGGGCCCGCGGTCGTTGGCGAACGCCGTCGAGTGGCAGTTCGCGCAGAAGGTCCCGGCCGGCATGTACGGGTTCGAGCTGGCCAGCTGCAGGGAGCTGTTCCAGGTGGTGTTCGGCCCCTTGAGGATGAACTTGGCGGCGGAGCCGTGCGGGCCGTTCGGGTCGGTGGTGACGTCCGACTCGTGGCAGTCGGTGCAGGTCATGAGGTTCCGGGCGCCGCTGGTCCGCCAGGCGAAGTTGGTGGTGACCAGGTTCGCCATGTTGACGGCGCCGAGGTTGCCCGCCGCGGTGGCCAGGATCGGGTGGAAGCCACCCGCCGTTTCGCCGCTGTCCCACTGGTTGGCCGTTCCCGCGGCCGCCCAGTTGCCGGCGTTGCCGGGGTTGAACTCCCGGGCCACGTCGGTCTCGAGCTGCTGGATCGTGTAGGCGCCGGACCAGGCCGCGGTCGCCGCCGGGCTGATGGTGATCGACGTGTTGGAGGCGCGAGCCGTGATGACGTGCCAGACGCCGAGCGCGTTGTTCTTGATGCCGTAGCCCACGTACCCCGCGATCCACGTCGTGCCCGAGCCCGTGACGGTCGTGCCGCCCGACGCCGCCGTCGCGGTGCCGGTCGTGTAGGTGAAGCCGGAGGGCGCCGCCACCGGGAGCCCCGTGCCCCAGTAATAGGAGCTGTGGCACTTGAAGCAGAGGGTCGCCTCGGCGTCGGTGCCGGCCACCAGGGTCTTCTTGGTGAAGTTGCCGGTGGCGGGAGCGGTCCAGAAGGCCGGGTTGGAGGAGAGCTGCGCGCCCCAGGCCCCCTCGAGCGGGGGGCCGGCGACGTTGGTGGTCACCGCGTGCGTGCCAGCCTTCGCCTGGTGCGGGCCGTGGCAGTCGAGGCAGTTCGCGTGGCGGCCGGTGACGCCCAGGGTGTTGCCGAAGGCGGCGTTGTTGAGCTCGGTCGCCGAGTCGTGGACCGCGTCGGAGTCGGCCG
>JAJZTO010000139.1 GCA_021848865.1 Myxococcales bacterium | reverse complement strand
ACGTGACCGGGTCGGTGCAGCTGCCGGCCGGGGTGGAGATGGTGATGCCCGGGGACAACATCGGGATGGAGGTGACGCTGATCACCCCCATCGCGATGGAGAAGGAGCTGCGCTTCGCCATCCGCGAAGGCGGCCGGACGGTGGGCGCGGGCGTGGTGGCCGAGGTCATCGAGTAGCGAGCTCCGGCGAACGGCGGCGTGGGGAGCGGCCAAAGGGGGCCGCGCCCGGACGCGCCGCGCAGCGCCGGTTTGACGGAAGAAGAAGGTCTTCGATGGCGACCCAGAAGATCAGGATCCGGCTCAAGGCCTACGACTACAAGCTCCTCGACCAGTCGGCCGGGGAGATCGTCGAGACGGCCAAGCGGACCGGCGCGAAGGTGGCGGGGCCGATTCCCCTGCCGACGCGCATCAACAAGTTCACGGTCCTCCGCAGCCCGCACGTCGACAAGAAGTCGCGTGAGCAGTTCGAGATCCGGACGCACAAGCGGCTCCTCGACATCCTGGAGCCGACGCCCCAGACGCTCGACGCGCTCATGAAGCTCGACCTGTCGGCCGGCGTGGACGTGGAGATCAAGTAGGGCGGGGGCTCGCCCCCCTCCCGAGGAAGCCTTATGGCCAAGTTCGACGTCTACGACCTCGAGAAGAAGAAGGTGAGCGAGATCGAGCTCGCCGACGAGGTCTTCGCCGGCGACGTGAACGAGCACCTCTTCTACGAGGTGGTGAAGGCGAAGCTCGCCTCCGACCGCTCGGGCACGCACGCGGTGAAGAACCGGTCCCTCGTCTCCGGCGGCGGCAAGAAGCCGTGGCGGCAGAAGCACACCGGCCAGGCCCGCCAGGGCTCGACCCGCGCCTCCCACTGGGTGGGCGGCGGCAAGGCGATGGGGCCCAAGCCCCGCGACTACTCCTACGACGTGCCCAAGAAGGTCCGGAAGGCGGCGCTGCGCTCCGCCCTGGCCCTGCGCGGCAAGGAGCAGAAGCTCCTCATCGTCTCCGAGTGGAAGCCGGACGCCCCCAGGACCGGGGCGGCCGCCCAGGTGCTGAAGAAGCTGGGGGTGAGGAAGGCCCTGGTGGTGGACGACGGCGGCAACGTGGCGCTGGCCCGGTCGATCCGCAACCTGGCCGACTCCGACTTCCTCGCCGCCGAGGGGCTCAACGTCTACGACATCCTCAAGCACGAGGCCCTCGTCCTCACGGCCGAGTCGGCGCGGAAGCTGGAGGCGAGCCTGTCATGATCCGGACCGAGCAGGACATCGTGAAGCGCCCGCTGGTCACCGAGAAGGGCGAGCGGGGCCGGGCCACGGCGCAGCAGTACGCGTTCGAGGTGCACCGGGACGCGACCAAGATCCAGGTGAAGGGTGCGGTGGAGAAGCTCTTCGGCGTGCACGTGCTCGCCGTCCGCACCTCGATCCAGCGCGGCAAGGTGAAGCGCGTGGGCAAGGGCATCGGCCAGCGCCCCAACTGGAAGAAGGCCATCGTGACCCTGAAGCAGGGGGAGACCATCCCCCTCTTCGAGGGCTAGCGGACGGGACGAGCCATGGGCGTCAAGACCTACAAGCCGACCAGCGCCGGCCGCCGCCTGATGCAGGTCTCGGACTTCGCCGAGATCACCAGGAGCCAGCCGGAGAAGAAGCTCACCAAGGCGATGCGGAAGTCGGGCGGACGCAACGCCCACGGCCACATCACCACCCGCCACATCGGCGGCGGCCACAAGCGCCGCTACCGGATCATCGACTGGCGGCGCGACAAGGACGGGGTGCCGGCCAAGGTCGCCTCCATCGAGTACGACCCGAACCGCACCGCCCGCATCGCGCTGCTCCACTACCGGGACGGCGAGAAGCGCTACATCCTGGCGCCGGTGGGCCTGGCGGTCGGCGACCTGCTCCTCTCCGGGGAGACGGTCGACATCCGGCCCGGCAACACCCTGCCCATCCGCTCCATCCCGGAAGGCACGGTGATCCACGGCGTGGAGTCGCAGCCGGGATCGGGGGCGCAGATGATCCGCTCGGCCGGCTCCTTCGGCCAGCTCATGGCCAAGGAGGGGCTGTACGCGCAGGTCCGCATGCCCTCCGGCGAGGTCCGCCAGGTGCTGCAGGCCTGCCGCGCCACCGTGGGCCAGCTCTCCAACATCGAGAACAGCTCCATCCGGGTGGGCAAGGCCGGCAAGTCCCGCTGGCTGGGCATCCGGCCCACCGTCCGCGGCCTGGCCATGAACCCGGTGGACCACCCGCACGGCGGCGGCGAGGGCAAGTCGGGGCAGGGCAACCCGCACCCGGTCTCGCCCTGGGGCCAGAAGACCAAGGGACTCAAGACCCGCAACAACCGCCGCACCGACAAGTTCATCGTCAGCCGCCGCAAGCCCGGCGTGCGCAACCAGCCGCACTAGCGGGCGAGGACAGAGGACATGGCGCGTTCGATCAAGAAGGGCCCGTTCGCCGACAAGCACCTCCTGAAGAAGGTGGAGGAGGCGAACAAGGGCAGCAAGAAGTCGGTGATCAAGACCTGGTCGCGGCGGAGCACGGTGATGCCCGACTTCGTGGGCCACACCTTCGCGGTCCACAACGGCCGGAAGTTCGTGCCGGTCTTCGTCACCGAGAACATGGTCGGGCACAAGCTCGGCGAGTTCGCCCCGACCCGCACCTTCCACGGCCACTCGGCCGAGAAGAAGGTCGCGGCGGCGACGCCGGCGCCGGCCCCGAAGAAGTAAGGAGCGCGAGAGACCATGGCCGAGAACGTGAAGAAGAAGGGGAAGAAGGCCGCGGCGGCCGCCGAGGCCCCTCCGGCTCCGGCGCCCGAGGCGCCGGCCAAGAAGGCCCGGAAGGCCGCGAAGGCCGGCCCGGTGGCCGGCCCGCACGCCCGGCTCGCCTTCCTGCGGATGGCGCCGCGCAAGGTCCGGCTGGTGGCCGACCACGTGCGGGGGATGCAGGTCGGGCCGGCCCTGGCCCTGCTGAAGTACACGCCCAACGCGGCGGCCAAGCCGCTCGCCAAGCTGCTGCGCTCGGCCGTCGCCAACGCCGAGCAGAAGGGCGGGCGGGTGGACGTGGACGCCCTGTTCGTGAAGACGCTCACCGTCGACGGCGGCCCCAAGATGCGGCGCTTCATGCCCCGCGCCATGGGGCGGGCCTACCGCATCGAGAAGCGCACCAGCCACGTCTACGTGGAGCTGGGCACCGGAGCCCGCGCCTAGCGCGGAAGGAGAGCATCGTGGGTCAGAAAGTCCATCCCATCGGGTTCCGCCTGGGCGTCATCCGCTCCTGGGAGTCGAAGTGGTACGAGGAGAAGAACTACGCCCGGTGGCTCCACGAGGACATCAAGATCCGTGAGTTCGTGAAGGAGAAGCTCGGCCAGGCCGGCGTCTCCCGGGTCGAGATCGAGCGGGCCGCCAGCAAGATCAAGGTCAACGTCCACACCGCGCGCCCCGGCATCGTCATCGGCAAGCGCGGCGCCGGCATCGAGACCATCAAGAAGGAGCTGCAGGCGCTCACCGAGAACGAGGTCTACCTGAACGTGGTCGAGGTCCGGAAGGCCGAGACCGACGCCCAGCTGGTGGCCGAGAACATCGCCCAGCAGCTCGAGCGCCGCATCGCCTTCCGCCGCGCCATGAAGAAGGCGGTCCAGACCTCGCTGAAGTTCGGGGCCAAGGGCATCCGCGTGGCCTGCGCCGGGCGGCTGGGCGGCTCGGAGATGGCGCGCTACGAGTGGTACCGCGAGGGCCGGGTGCCGCTGCACACCCTGCGGGCCGACATCGACTACGGGTTCGCCGAGGCCAAGACCACCTACGGGAAGATCGGCGTCAAGGTGTGGATCATGCGCGGCGAGGTGCTGCCGACCTCCAGCGTGGCCCGCCAGGCCCAGTCCCGGACCGGGGCGGCCCGCGCCTAGCGGCCGGCCTCCGAGGAGAACGACATGCTGCAGCCGGCGCGTACCAAGTACCGGAAGATGATGAAGGGGCGGATGCGGGGCAAGGCCTACCGCGGCTCCGATCTCAACAACGGCGAGCACGGCCTGGCCGCCACCGAGTGCGGCTGGCTCACCGGCCGCCAGATCGAGGCGGCCCGCGTCGCCATCACCCGCTACGTGAAGCGGGGAGGCAAGCTCTGGATCCGCGTCTTCCCCGACAAGCCCATCACCAAGAAGGCCGCCGAGACCCGCATGGGCACCGGCAAGGGCAACGTGGAGTACTACGTCGCGGTGGTGAAGCCGGGGCGCATCCTCTACGAGATGTCGGGCGTGGACGACGCCACCGCCAAGAAGGCCTTCACCCTGGCGATGCACAAGCTCCCCGTGTCCACGCGCATCGTGAAGCGCGGGGCGACGCTCTAGGAGGGGACCATGGCCGACGTCAATGAACTGCGCGAGCTCACGCCCGGCGATCTGGACGGGCGCATCTCGGAGCTGAAGCGCCAGATGTTCGACATGCGCAACAAGCACGCCACCGGCGTGCTGGACTCGACCGCCGCCCTCCTGGAGGCGCGGCGCGACGTGGCCCGCTGCCTGACGGTGAAGCGCGAGAAGGAGCTGGGCCTGAAGCGCGAGGCCGCGGCCGCCACCCCGAAGCCGGCGAAGGCCAAGAAGGAGTAGGACGCCATGGAGCGCGGAAACCGCAAGAGCCGCATCGGCGTGGTGGTCTCGAACAAGATGACGAAGACGGTCGTCGTCCGCGTCGAGCGCCGGGTGGCCGACAGCAAGTACGGCAAGATCGTGACCCGGGCCGCCAAGTTCAAGGCCCACGACGAGAAGCAGGAGTGCGGGATCGGCGACCGCGTGCGGATCGTCGAGACCCGGCCCATGTCCAAGGACAAGCGCTGGCGCGTGGTCGAGACCCTGGAGAAGGGGACGGAGGCCTAGCCATGATCCAGCAGCAGACCATCCTGGACGTCGCCGACAACAGCGGCGCCAAGCGCGTCCAGTGCATCAAGGTGCTGGGCGGCACCGCCCGGCGCTACGCCTCCATCGGGGACGTCATCGTGGTCTCCGTCAAGGAGGCCATCCCCCAGGCCAAGGTGAAGAAGGGCGAGGTGGCGCGGGCCGTCATCGTCCGCACCAAGCGCGAGGTGGTGCGGCCCGACGGCAGCTACATCCGCTTCGACGGCAACTCGGCGGTCCTCATCAACAAGGACCTCGAGCCCATCGGCACCCGCATCTTCGGCCCGGTGGCCCGCGAGCTGCGCGCCCGCAAGTTCATGAAGATCATCTCCCTGGCCCCCGAGGTGCTGTAAGCCATGGACATCCACAAGAACGACACCGTCCTGGTCCGGGCCGGCAAGGAGAAGGGCAAGTCCGGCAAGGTGCTGGCGGTCCTGCACGCCGCCGGCCGGGTGCGCGTCGAGAAGCTGATGACGGTGAAGCGCCACCTGAAGAAGGGGCGCGCCGCCTCGAACCCCGAGGGCGGCATCATCGAGAAGGCCGGCACCATCGACGCCTCCAACGTGATGGTGGTCTGCCCGAAGTGCCAGAAGCCGACCCGCGTGAAGCACGTGGCCTCGGCCAAGAAGGGCGGCCGCCTGGTGCGGGCCTGCCGGAAGTGCGACGCCGCCTGGGAGTAGGCGGAGGATCGACCAACCGCATCGCCCGGCGCCAGTCGAAGCCGGCCGAAGGCAAGGAGAAGCGATGGCAGCACGTCTGAAGCAGCGATACCAGGCCGAGATCCGGCCCGCCCTGGTCAAGGAGTTCGGCTACAAGAACCCCATGCAGGCCCCGCGGCTCGACAAGATCGTGGTGAACATGGGCCTGGGCGAGGCCATCAACAACGGCAAGATCATCGACGCCTCGGTCGAGCAGCTCGCCGCCATCACCGGCCAGAAGCCGGTGGTGACCAAGTCCCGGAAGTCCATCGCCAACTTCAAGCTGCGCCAGGGACAGTCCATCGGCGCCATGGTGACGCTGCGGGGGGAGCGGGCCTACGAGTTCCTGGACCGGCTCACCTCCATCGCGCTGCCCCGGGTGCGCGACTTCAAGGGCGTGTCGCCCAAGGCCTTCGACGGGAAGGGCAACTACACGCTCGGCATCCGCGAGCAGATCATCTTCCCGGAGATCAATTACGACAAGGTCGAGAAGATCAAGGGGATGAACATCACGGTGGTCACCACCGCCCGGAACGACGAGGAGGGGCGGGCGCTGCTCCGCCTCCTGGGCATGCCGTTCCGCCAGTAAGGGCGCGAGGAGAATCCATGGCAAAGCTTTCGAAGATCGCGCAGGCCAAGCGCAAGCCGAAGTTCAAGGTGCGGGCCTACAACCGCTGCCCCATCTGCGGCCGGCCCCGCGCCTACCTGCGCAAGTTCAAGATGTGCCGCCTCTGCTTCCGCAAGCGTGCGCTCCAGGGCGAAGTCACCGGCGTCATCAAGTCGAGCTGGTAGGGAGAGAGAGAATGAGCTTCACCGATCCGATCGGCGACATGCTGACGCGCATCCGAAACGCGTCATCCGCCCGGCACGAGAAAGTCGTCATCCCGGCCTCCCGCCTGAAGCTCCGCATCGCGGAGGTGCTGAAGGAGGAAGGCTTCATCAAGGACTACGTGCGCCACGAGGAGGGTCCGCAGGGGGCCATCACCGTGCTGCTGAAGTACTCGGCGGACCGCGCACCGGCCATCACCGACATCAAGCGGGTCTCGAAGCCCGGGCTGCGGCGCTACGTGCCGACGGACTCGATCCCGCGGGTGCTCAACGGCATGGGCATCGCCATCCTCTCGACCTCCAAGGGCGTCCTGGTCGACCGGGAGGCCCGCAAGCAGAAGGTGGGCGGCGAGCTCATCTGCACGGTCTGGTAGGAGGCGCCATGTCCCGAGTCGGAAAGCTTCCGGTCAAGATCCCGGAGAAGTGCAAGGTGGCCGTGGACGGCACCACCGTGAAGGTCGAGGGCCCGAAGGGCAAGATGTCCTTCGCCTTCAACCCCGTGGTGAAGGTGGTGGTGGAGAAGGGCCAGGTGCAGGTGAGCCGGCCCGACGACAGCCGCCTCGCCAAGGGGCTGCACGGCCTGACCCGCACCCTGGTGAGGAACGCCCTGGAGGGCGTCACCAAGGGCTACGAGGACGCGCTGGAGATCAGCGGCGTCGGCTTCAAGGCCGAGCTCAAGGGCAAGGATCTGCACCTGGCCCTGGGCTTCTCCCACCCGGTGGTGTTCAAGCTGCCGGAGGGCGTCACCGCCGAGGTGGACGCCAAG
>JAJZTO010000138.1 GCA_021848865.1 Myxococcales bacterium | reverse complement strand
CTGCTCGGCGGCGCCTCCCCCGCCCGGCTGGCGGCGCGCTTCCACGAGACGCTGGCCGACGGCGCGGCCGCGCTGGTGGCGGAGGCGGCGGCGCGCGCCGGGCGGCTCCCGGTGGTGCTGACCGGCGGCGTCTTCCAGAACCGGCGGCTGGCGGAGGGGGTCCGCGCCCGGCTGGAGGGGCGAACGGAGGTATACTCCCACTCCTCGGTTCCCCCCGGTGACGGCGGCATCGCGCTCGGCCAGGCGCTGGTCGCGGACGCCGCGGCCCGGGGCGGCTGACGGCGGGGCGGGGGCGCGGCCCCGGCGAAGCGTATTGGGAGGTCGTCATGTGTCTGGGCGTGCCCGGCAAGGTCCTCTCCATCGGCGGCGCCGACGGGATGGACGCCACCGTGGACTTCTTCGGCGTGCGCAAGGTGCTGCGCCTCGACATCGTCGACCAGCCGGTGGCGCCGGGCGACTACGTCCTGAACCACGTCGGCTTCGCCATCCGCCGCATCCCGCCGGAGGAGGTGCAGGAGACGCTGGCCCTCTTCGAGACGGTGCTGAAGGAGGCGGGGGCGGGCGACCTGCTGGCCGCGGACGTCCGCGGCGAGATGGCGGCGGGCCGGGCCGCGCCCGGGGGGCCCGATGGGCGCGGCTGACCAGGCCGGGGAGCTCAAGTTCCGCGACCCGGCCCGGGCCCGGGCGCTCGCCGAGGCGCTGGCCCGCGAGGTGGCGGCGGTGGGCCGCCCGGTCGAGGTGATGCACGTCTGCGGGACGCACGAGCAGGCCATCGCCCGCTTCGGCCTGCGCGCCGCCTTCCCCCGCGACCTGCACGTGATCATGGGGCCGGGCTGCCCGGTCTGCGTCACCGACACGCCCGAGGTGGACGAGGCGGTGGCGCTCGCCGCCGCCGGGGCGCGGGTCTGCACCTACGGCGACATGCTCCGGCTCCCCGGCGCCTCCCGGTCGCTGGGCGACGTGCAGGGCGAGGGCGGCAAGGTCGAGGTGGTCTACTCAGTGACCCAGGCGGTGGAGATCGCCCGGGCCCGCCCGGCGGAGGAGGTCGTCTTCTTCGCCTCCGGCTTCGAGACCACGGCGGTGGCCACCGCCGCCGCGATCCTCGGCGGCGTGCCGGCGAACTTCTCGGTGCTCTCGGCCCACAAGTACGTGCCCGCCGCCATGGAGGTGGTGGCCCGGCTCGAGGACACCAAGATCGAGGGGTACCTGGCCGCCGGCCACGCCGCCACCATCACCGGCTGGGAGATCTTCGTCCCCTTCGCCCGGGCCACCGGCTCGCCGGTGGTGGTGGCCGGGTTCGAGCCGCTCGACGTGCTGGCGGCGCTCCTCGAGCTGGTCCGGCTGGTCCGCGAGGGGCGGCCCGAGGTGGCGAACCTCTACCCGCGCTGCGTCACCCGCGAGGGGAACCGCCCGGCCCTGGAGAAGCTCTGGAAGGTGTTCCGGGTGGTGGACGGCGACTGGCGCGGCATCGCCCGGGTCCCGAGCGGCAACCTGGAGCTGCGGCCGGAGTGGGCGGCGGTGGACGCGCGGCGCCGCTTCCGCATCGACACCGCCCTGGTCGGCGGCGCGGCCAAGAACGAGCTGGCCGACCGCTGCCTCTGCGGCCTGATCATGCAGGCCCGCAAGGATCCCTCCGACTGCGAGCTCTTCGGCAAGGAGTGCCGGCCCGAGGTGCCGGTGGGGGCCTGCATGGTCTCCAGCGAGGGGGCCTGCCGGATCTGGCACACCTACGGCGGCGCGCCCGACCTGCGCGGGGTGGGCGCGTGATCCCGGGGCCCCTGGCCGGACCGGCCGCCGAGCGGATCGGCCTGAAGCACGGCGCCGGCGGGCGCGCCATGCGCCGGCTGGTCGAGGAGCTGTTCCTGCCGCTCGGCGAGCCCGGACCGGTGGACGGCGTCGGCCTCGCCGCCATGGACGACGGCGCCGCGCTGCGCGTCGGCGACCAGTGGCTGATCGTCACCACCGACTCCCACGTGGTGCAGCCGCCCTTCTTCCCGGGCGGCGACATCGGCCGGCTCTCCATCAGCGGCACGGTGAACGACCTGGCGATGATGGGCTGCACCGAGCCGCTGGGGCTCACCTGCGCGGTGATCGTGGAGGAGGGCTTCCCCCGCGCCGACCTGGCCCGCATCCGCGACTCGATGGCGGCCGCCTGCGCCGAGGCCGGGGTCACCGTGGTCACCGGCGACACCAAGGTCATGGGCAAGGGGGAGCTGGACGGCATCGCCCTGAACACCGCCGGCTTCGGCCTCACCCGCCGGGTGGTGCGGGACGACGGGCTCCGGCCCGGCGACCGGATCCTGGTCACCGGGACGGTGGGGGACCACGGGCTGGCGGTGCTCACCCGGCGGCGCGACCTGCGCATCGAGGGCGCGCTCTCCTCCGACGTGGCGCCGCTGAACGGCCTGGTGCGCGCCGCCCTCGCCGCCGGGGGCGACGCGGTGGTGGCGATGAAGGATCCCACCCGCGGCGGGCTGGCCTCGGTGCTCCACGAGTTCGCGGAGAAGGCGAAGGTCGGCGTGCTGCTCGACGGGCCCTCCGTCCCGGTGAACGCCGAGACCGCGGCGGCCGCCGAGATCCTGGGCATCGACCCGCTGGTGGTGGCCAACGAGGGGAAGGCGGTGATCGGCGTCCGGCCGGAGGCGGTCGACCGGGTGCTCGCCGCGCTGCGGGGCCACCCGCTGGGGCGGCGCGCCGCGGTGGTCGGCACCGCCATCGCCGAGCGGCCCGGCGACGTGATCCTCGACACCGGCCTCGGCCGCCGGCTGCTGGCCGAGGTGGAGGGGGAGCCGCTCCCCCGGATCTGCTGATGGCCCCGGCTCCTCGCGCCCGCGCCGCGGGAGCGGCGCACCGGATCCCCCGCGATGCATGAGTACTCGCTCGTCGAGGCGCTGGTGCGCCGGGTGGAGGAGGAGGCGGCGCGCCGCGGCGCCACCGCCATCCACGCCGTGCGGGTGAGCCTGGGCGAGCTGTCGGGCGTGGACGCCGAGCTGTTCCGGACCGCCTGGGAGACCTTCCGGGCCGGGACCGGCTGCGCGCGGGCCGAGCTGGCGCTCGCGCCGGTGGCGGCCGCCTGGAGCTGCACCGCCTGCGGCGCCGCCATCCCCCGGGGCGCGGTGCTGCGCTGCGCCGGCTGCGGCGCGCCCGGCCGGCTCTCCGAGCGGGCCGACGCCCTGCTGCTGGAGTCGATCGAGATGGAGGTCCCGTAAGGCCATGTGCACCACCTGCGGCTGCGGCGACGCCGAGCTCGTCCCCGTCGAGCTCCACGAGAAGATCCTGGCCGGGAACGACCGGACCGCGGCCCACAACCGCGCCCACTTCCGCGAGGCGGGGGTGCTGGCGCTGAACCTCATGGGCTCGCCGGGCTCGGGCAAGACCGCGGTGCTGGAGGCGACCGCCGGGCTCTTCCCCGGCCTGGCGCTGGGCGCGGTCTCGGCCGACCTCGCCACCGACCACGACGCCCGCCGGCTGGAGCGCGCCGGCATCCCGTCGCGGGCCATCACCACCGGCCAGGCCTGCCACCTCGACGCCGAGATGGTCCACCGGAGCCTGCACGGCTTCCCCTGGCAGGCGCTCGACCTCTTCTTCATCGAGAACGTCGGCAACCTGGTCTGCCCGGCCATCTACGACCTGGGGCAGGAGGCCAACGTGGTGGCGCTCTCGGTGACCGAGGGCGAGGACAAGCCGCTGAAGTACCCGGTGATGTTCCAGAAGGCCGACCTGGTGCTGCTCACCAAGGCCGACCTGCTGCCCCACCTCGACGTGGAGGTGGACCGGATCCGCGACGCCCTGGCGCGGGTGCTGCCCGAGCCCCAGGTGCTGCTGCTCTCGGCGCGGACCGGCGCGGGGATGGAGGCGTGGAAGGGCTGGATCGAGGCGCGGCGCGCCCGGGTCCCGGCGAAGCTGCGCCTGCCGCTCGCCGGGCACGTGCACCGCGGCTGAGCCTCGAGGCGGCTGCCGTCGCCCCGGCGCCCGAGCCGCCCGTCCTCGGGGCCTGGAGGCGGCCCGGCGGGCCGCGCCGCGGCGCCGCAGGCGGGAGCCGGAACCGCGAAGGAGGCGTGGCGGACTGCATAGGCCGCGACGCAGCTCACGGTGCGCCAAGGACGAGGAAACCCGCTCCAGGACGTGAAATGGGAGGTCGTCGGGGCTGCGGCGGCCGATGACGCTGGGCATCAATGCAATGATCGTACCCGCGCTTGACAGCTTCTCTCGCCTGCGGTTTGGTCGCCGCTTCCAAACGAGAAAGCAGAGGACCGCACATGGCCACGGATTTCAGCTCCACCAAGGGCGACGTCAACCCGGGAAAGAAGCGCATCCGCCGCGAGGACGCGCTCGCCTATCACGCCAACGGCCGCCCCGGGAAGACCGAGGTGATCCCCACCAAGCCCTGCGCCACCGCCCGCGACCTGTCGCTGGCCTACACGCCGGGCGTGGCCGAGCCCTGCCTGGAGATCGCCAAGGACCAGGACCTTTCGTACAAGTACACCAACCGCGGAAACCTGGTGGCGGTGGTCTCCAACGGCACCGCCGTGCTGGGCCTGGGCGACATCGGCCCGGCCGCCGGCAAGCCGGTGATGGAGGGCAAGGCGGTCCTCTTCAAGCGCTTCGCCGACATCGACGTCTTCGACATCAACATCGACGCCCGGGAGGTCGAGGACGTCATCCGGGTGGTGAAGGCGCTGGAGCCGACCTTCGGCGGCATCAACCTGGAGGACATCAAGGCCCCGGAGTGCTTCGTCATCGAGGACCGGCTGAAGAAGGAGATGCAGATCCCGGTCTTCCACGACGACCAGCACGGCACCGCCATCATCTCCGGCGCGGCGCTCCTCAACGCGCTGGAGCTGGCCGGCAAGAAGATCGACGAGGTGCGGGTGGTGGTCTCGGGCGCCGGCGCCTCGGCCATCGCCTGCACCAAGTTCTACGTCTCGCTGGGCGTGAAGCGGGAGCACGTGCTCCTCTGCGACACCAAGGGCGTGGTCTACAAGGGGCGCACCGAGGGCATGAACCAGTGGAAGCAGGAGTTCCAGGCCGAGACCAAGGCCCGGACCCTGGCCGACGCCTGCAAGGGCGCCGACGTCTTCCTGGGCTGCTCCACCAAGGGCGTGCTCACCCCGGAGATGATCCGGACCATGGCCCCGAACCCGCTGGTCTTCGCGCTCGCCAACCCCGACCCGGAGATCGGCTACCCGGAGGGCAAGGGGGCCCGCGAGGACGTCATCATGGCCACCGGCCGCAGCGACTACCCGAACCAGGTGAACAACGTCCTCGGGTTCCCCTTCATCTTCCGCGGCGCCCTCGACGTGCGGGCCCGGACCATCAACGAGGAGATGAAGATGGCGGCGGCCAAGGCCCTGGCGGCCCTGGCGCGGGAGGAGGTGCCGGAGTCGGTGTCGCGCGCCTACTCGGGGGAGCGGTTCTCCTTCGGCCGCGAGTACCTCATCCCCAAGCCGCTCGACCCGCGGGTGCTGCTCTGGGTGGCGCCGGCCATCGCCGAGGCGGCGATGAAGAGCGGCGTGGCCCGGACCAAGCTCGACCTGGACGAGTACCGCGAGCGGCTGCGCCGCTCGCAGAGCCGGGTCCACTCGGTGATGAGCGGCGTCTACGAGAAGGCGAAGCGCAAGCTGGTGCGCATCGCCTTCGCCGAGGCCCACCACCCGAAGATCCTGGCGGCGGCCCAGCAGCTCCGCGAGGACGGCATCTGCGAGCCCATCCTGCTCGGCCCGACCAAGGTGGTGCGCAAGGGCATCGCCGAGGCCCGCCTCGACGGGCTCGACGGCGTGACCATCGTCGATCCGCCGGAGTCGGAGGAGTACGAGCGCTACGTGCACCGCTTCTGGGAGCTGCGGCAGCGCAAGGGCATGACCCACGAGGAGGCGCTGCGCCGCGTCCGGCAGCGCAACTACTACGCCTCGATGATGGTGCAGGAGGGGGCGGCCGACGGCATGGTCACCGGCCTCACCACCGGCTACGCCGACGCCATCCGGGCGCCGCTGGAGGTGATCCAGACCCAGCGCGGCCGGCGGGCCTCGGGCGTCTACATCGTGGTCACCCGGAACGACTTCAAGTTCTTCACCGACTGCACCGTGCACATCGACCCGACCGCCGAGGAGCTGGCGGAGGTGGCCGTCGCCGCCGCCGACCTGGCCCGCTACTTCGACGTGAAGCCGCGGGTGGCGATGCTCTCCTACTCCTCGTTCGGCGGCGCCCGCGGCGGCAGCCCCGCCAAGGTGCGCCGGGCCACCGAGCTGGTGCGCAAGCTGCGCCCCGACCTCGAGGTGGACGGCGAGATCCAGGCCGACGTGGCCCTGTCGGAGGAGGTCCGGAAGACGGAGTTCCCCTTCTCCACGCTGCGGGAGGACGCCAACATCTTCGTCTTCCCCAACCTGGACGCCTCCAACATCGCCTACCAGCTGCTGGAGGGGATCGCCGGCGCCGAGATCATCGGCCCGGTGCTGCTCGGCATGAACAAGCCGGTGAACGTGCTGCAGATGGGCACGTCGGTCGCGAGCATCGTGAACCTCGCCGCCATGACCGCGCTGCGGGCCCAGGGCGAGCAGTTCACCTTCTGACGGGGCGTGCCGCCCCGCCGCTCCCGGCGGCGGGGCCGCGCCCGCGCCCCGGCAGGCGCGGGCGGCGCGTCAGCAGCCCCCGGGGGGCTCCCTGCCGTCGGTCCCGTCCCGGGACCGTGGCGGGGCCATTCAGGTCTGCACGCCGGCGCGCGGCAGGATCCAGCGGTTCAGGACGAACCACCCGCCGTACATCGCCAGGAACATCAGGAAGTCCTTCACGCCAGGCCCGCGATCACCCGCGCCAGCCGGGTCTGGACCTCGCGGGCGATGGGAGCCAGCTCGGGCCGCGCCGCCGCCAGGGTCTGCAGGGGGTCCACCGCGATCACCACCGCCTTGCCGTCGTCCCCCTCGTAGACCACCACGTTGCAGGGGAGCATCACGCCCACCTCGAGGATCTGGCCGAGCGCCTGGTGCGCGAACTTCGGGTTGCAGGCGCCGAGGATCCGGTACTTGCGGAAGTCCACGCCGATCTTGGCCTTCAGCGTCTCCTTCACGTCGATCTGCGTGAGCACGCCGAAGCCCTCGGCCTTCAGCAGCTCCGGCAGCTTCTCCAGGGCCTGCTCGTAGGTCAGCGCGGTCTTCTTCCGGATCCCGATCTCGGCCATGGACTGCCTCCAGGGGGTGAGAGCCGGGCGCTCCCATACCGGTTCGCGGCCCGCCGCGGGAGGACCCGCCCGGGGCTGCGGCGCCGCCGCACCGCTACAGGCTCACCCGCAGCGCCACCCCGGCGTCGACGAGCGGCGTCG
>JAJZTO010000137.1 GCA_021848865.1 Myxococcales bacterium | reverse complement strand
TGGGGCCATCCTAGACGACGGACCGCCGTTCGGGATCATCTCGAAGACGCGCCCGGCCTGGCCGGGACGGGAACCGCCGCCCCGCCGGACTCCGACCCGGCGGCGGTTGCGCCCCTGCGGACCTCAGTGCACCGTCCGGGGCTCGGCCTCGGCGGGCCGCTTCCCCTTGCGGAACTCCAGCGTCTCGCCCTTGCCCTCGTCCACCACCACGTGGTCGCCGGCGGTGAACTCGCCGCGCAGGAGCTTCAGCGCCAGCGGGTCCTGCACCAGCCGCTGGAGCGCGCGCTTCAGGGGGCGGGCCCCGTAGACCGGGTCGTAGCCGGCGTCGGCCACCGTCTCCCGGGCCGCCTCGGTCAGCTCCAGCGTCACGTTGCGCTCGGCGAGGAGCTTGCGCAGCCGCGCCAGCTGGATCTCGACGATGCGGGAGAGGTCCTCGCGCGACAGCGGCCGGAAGACCACCACCTCGTCCACCCGGTTCAGGAACTCGGGCCGGAACTCGCCGCGCAGCGCCTCCATCGCCGCCTCGCGGATCGAGGCGAGGTTGGCGTCGGGGCGGGAGCCGAGCCGCTGGATCTGCTCCGAGCCGACGTTGCTGGTCATGACGACGACCACGTTGCGGAAGTCCACGGTCCGCCCCTGGCCGTCGGTGAGCCGGCCGTCGTCGAGCACCTGCAGGAGCGCGTTGAAGACGTCCCGGTGGGCCTTCTCGATCTCGTCGAAGAGCACCACCGCGTAGGGCCGGCGGCGCACCGCCTCGGTGAGCTGGCCGCCCTCGTCGTAGCCCACGTAGCCGGGGGGCGCGCCGATGAGCCGCGCCACCGCGTGCTTCTCCATGTACTCGCTCATGTCGAGCCGGACCATGGCCTGCTCGTCGTCGAACAGGAAGGCCGCCAGGGCCCGCGCCGTCTCGGTCTTGCCCACGCCGGTGGGGCCGAGGAACAGGAAGGAGCCGATGGGCCGGTTCGGGTCCTGCAGGCCGGACCGGGCGCGCCGCACCGCCGCCGCGACGGCCGCCAGCGGCTCGGCCTGCCCCACCACCCGCTCCGCCAGCCGCTCCTCCATGTGGAGCAGCTTCTCCACCTCCCCCTCCATCAGCCGGGAGACGGGGATGCCGGACCACTTCGAGACCACCTCGGCGATCTCCTCGGGCGTCACCTCCTCCTTGAGCATGGCGCCGCCCGACTGGACCTGGGCCAGCCGATCCTGGGCCGCCGCCAGCCGGCGCTGCACCTCCGGCACCTTGCCGAACTTGATCTCGGCCGCCCGGTTGAAGTCGGCGGCCCGCTCGGCCGCCGCCTCCCCGGTGCGCAGCTCCTCCAGCTCCGCCTTGGCCTGGGCGATCTCCTGGATCACCTGCTTCTCGGCGTCCCAGCGCCCCTTCAGCGCGGCGAACTGCTCGTTGCGCGCCGCCAGCTCCTTCTCCAGCCGGGCCCGGCGCGCCAGCGAGGCCTCGTCCTTCTCCTTCAGCAGCCCCTGCTTCTCGATCTCCAGCTGGGCGATGCGGCGGCGGACCTCGTCCACCTCGGCCGGCATCGAGTCGATCTCGATGCGCAGCCGGCTGGCCGCCTCGTCCACCAGGTCGATGGCCTTGTCGGGCAGGAACCGGTCGGCGATGTAGCGGTGGGAGAGGCGGGCCGCGTCCACCAGCGCCGCGTCCTGGATCCGCACCCGGTGGTGCAGCTCGTACCGCTCCTTCAGGCCGCGCAGGATGGAGACGGTGTCGGCCACCGAGGGCTCGCCCACCTGGACCGGCTGGAAGCGGCGCTCCAGGGCCGGATCCTTCTCCACGTGCTTGCGGTACTCGTCCAGGGTGGTGGCGCCGATGGCGTGCAGCTCGCCGCGGGCCAGCGCCGGCTTCAGCATGTTGCCGGCGTCCATCGCCCCCTCGGCCGCCCCGGCGCCGACGATGGTGTGCATCTCGTCGATGAACAGCACCACCTGCCCCTCGGCGGCCGCCACCTCCTTGAGCACCGCCTTGAGCCGCTCCTCGAACTCCCCGCGGTACTTGGTCCCGGCCAGCAGCGCGCCCATGTCCAGCGCCAGCAGCCGCTTGCCCTTCAGCCCCTCCGGCACGTCGCCGTCGACGATGCGCCGCGCCAGCCCCTCGGCGATGGCGGTCTTGCCGACGCCCGGGTCGCCCACCAGCACCGGGTTGTTCTTGGTGCGGCGGGAGAGGATCTGGATGACGCGCCGGATCTCGTCGTCGCGCCCGATCACCGGGTCGAGCTTGCCCTGCCGCGCCAGCTCGGTGAGGTCCTTGGCGTACTTCTCCAGGGCCCGGTACTGCCCCTCGGCGTCGGGGCTGGCGGCGCGCGCCCCGCCCCGCATCGCCTTCACCGCGTCGCGCACCCGCTCCGGCGTGGCCCCGGCGGCGCGCAGCGCCTCGCCGGCCCCGCCCCGGTCCTCGGCGGCCGCGACGAGCAGGTGCTCGGTGGAGACGTACTCGTCCTTCGCCTTCCGGGCCTCGTCCTCGGCCCGGTCGACGAGCTTGAGCAGCCGCTGGGAGGGGTAGGGCTCGCCGCCGGAGACGCGCGGCAGGGAGCGCAGCTCGTCCTCGGTCCGCGAGTGGACGGCGCCCGGGTCGGCGCCGATCCGGGCGAGCACGCCCCGCCCCACCCCGTCCCCGGGCTCGAGCAGCGCGAGCAGGAGGTGCTCGGGCTCCAGCGCCTGGTGATCGCGCCGGCGCGCCTGCGCCTGGGCGGCGGCGATGGCCTCCTGGGCCTTCACGGTGAGCTTTTCGAGTCGCATGGCTCGAACGTAAGGCTCGCCGCGCGACTGGCAAGGAGGTCGAAGTGTCCGTGAACCCGGCAACTTTTGCGCAGGACCGCCCGAGGTGCGGCGACCGGGACGGCGCCACGCCCCGTTCGGGCGTGCTAGAAGCTCTCGGGTAGGGATGGGGGACCGTGGTGCCGGACCGGGATGGCAGGCCAGCGGAGGACGGAGCGCCCTCGAGCGGCGGGGCCGCCGGGCGGCTTCACCTGTCGCACGGCCTGGTGGCCGCCGCCTTCGCGGCGCTCCCCGTCCTCCTCGCCGCCCTGCTCCCCGAGAGGTTCGCCAGCCGACCGGCGATGGTGGCGCTCCACGGCCTGCTGGTCCTCTTCCTGGTGGTCGTCGCCGGGTCCACCTTCGCGGTCCAGTGGTACGCGGCCCAGGGGGGGCCGGAGGACGCGCGGGGACGCTTCGTGGGCGCCGCCTTCCTGGGCCTGGCGGTGCTGGAGGGCTACCACCTGCTGGCGGTGCCGGGCATGCCCGGGGTGGCCGTCACCGCGAGCTGGGACCACGGCGCGGCCTGGTGGCACGGCGCGCGCGGCTGGATGGGGGTGACGCTCCTCGCCGCCGCCTTCGTGCCGCGCCGGTCGGGCCACCCGCTGCTGCGGCGCGGCTCGATGGCCGCCGTCAGCCTGCTGGCCGCGGCGATCCTCTTCGCCGTGGAGAGCGCCGCCGTCGGCCCCGGCACCCTGATCCCCGCCGGCGGAGGGACCACCGCGGTGCGGGCCGGCTCCGAGGTGGTGCTGGCGCTCGTCTGCGTGGCCGGCTTGGTCCTCCACCTCCTGCGCCACCGCGCCACGGGCGAGGCCATGCACCTCCGGCTCGCCGAGGCGCTCGGGCTCTCGGCCATCGGCCAGGTCGCCTACGGCCTCTCCCACACCGGGATCGACTTCCTGGGCGCGGCCGCCCACGTCTACTCGGCGGTGGCCGGCTGGGTGGTGTTCGACACCTTCTTCGTGGCCACGGTGCTCGACCCCTACCGGCGCCTGGACGGGACGACGCGCGAGCTGGCCGCCTCGAACCGCTACCTGGAGCAGCTTCGCGGCCGCATCGAGGGGGAGCTGGCGGAGACCATCAGCCGGCTCGCCGAGAGCACGGAGCGGGAGACCAAGGCGCGCGCCGAGCTGGAGGCGGCCATCGCCGCCGCGCCCGAGGCCATCCTGGTGATCTCGCCCGACGGCCGGGTGGTGCGCCAGAACGCCATGGCCGGGCGGCTCTTCGCCGAGGCCCTCGACCTGCACGACGACTCGGTGATGAGCCGCTGGCGCCTGCTCCGGCCTCGCACCACCGACGACCGGCCCATCGCGCTGGAGGACGTGCCGCTGGAGCGGGCGCTGCGCGGCGAGACGGTGCGCGGCTTCGTCATGGCCATCCAGCCGCGCGGGAAGCCGGGGACCTGGGTCTCGGTCTCGGCCGCCCCCATCCGCGCCGAGAACCGGATCGTCGGCGCGGTGGCGGCGGTGGCCGACGTCTCGGCGCTGCAGGAGCTGCAGGGCCGCCTGGAGGACCTGCTGCGCGCCGTCTCCCACGACCTGCGCAACCCGCTCCAGATCATCCTCCTCCAGGGGGAACGGCTGCTGCGGCTCAGCGAGGGCGCCGACAGGCCCCGGCGGGCCGCGGAGGCGGTCGTCGCCGCGAGCCGCCAGATGGGCGGGATGATCCGGGACCTGGTGGACGCCGCCCGGATGGAGAGCGGGCGCCTGAAGCTCTCCTGCCGGTCGCTCGACCTGCGGGCCTGGCTGCCGGAGCTGGTGACGATGTCGGCCGGCGTGGTGGACCCGGCGCGGGTGCGCCTCTCCCTGCCCGCCGACCTCCCGCTCGCCTGGGCCGACCCGGAGCGGCTCGACCGCGTGGTCCTGAACCTGCTCACCAACGCCTTCGCCCACTCGCCCGCCGGGACCGAGGTGGAGATCCGCGCCTCCGCCGGCGAGGAGGAGCTGCGCGTCTCGGTCCTCGACCAGGGCGCCGGCATCCCCGCGGCCGACCTGCCCCACGTCTTCGAGCGCTTCTACCGCGGCCCGGCGGGGAGCGGCGCCGACGGCCTGGGGTTGGGGCTCTTCATCAGCCGGCTGCTGGTCGAGGCCCACGGGGGCCACATCGCCGTGGAGTCGCCGCCGGGCCGGGGCGCGACCTTCACCTTCACCGTCCCGCTCGCGGTGCCGATGCCGGTGCGCCGCGGGAACCCCTAGGGCGCCGGGCAGGCGGCGTCCGGGGTCCCCGGTCCGCAGGGCGGGGGCTCCTCCCCCGCCTGGAGCTTGCAACCGGCGCCGCGCCCGGACATCCCGTGGGTGGGGCCCGTCGAGCCCCCGGGAGGCCTCCTGGCCGGAGCACCCCATCCGCGCGTCGCCGCCGTCGGCCGGGCCCTCCCGCCGCACTGGTACGACCAGGAGACCCTGCTCGCGGCCCTGGGCGCCTACTGGTCCTCCCGCCACCACAACCCCGACCGGCTGGCGGCGCTGCACCGGGCGGTGCAGGTGAAGGGGCGCCACCTGGCGCTGCCGCTCGAGGCCTACCCGGGGCTCGACGGCCTCGGCAAGGCCAACGACGCCTGGATCGCCGCCGCCACCGACCTGGGCGAGGCGGCGGTGCGCGACGCCCTGGCCCGGGCCGGCCTCGGGCCGGCCGACGTCGACCAGCTCTGGTTCGTCACCGTCACCGGGCTGGCGGTCCCCTCGATCGACGCCCGGCTCTGCAACCGGCTGCGGCTCCGGCGCGAGGTGCGCCGGACGCCGGTGTTCGGCCTGGGCTGCGCCGCCGGGGCCGGCGGCACGGCGCGCGCCGCCGACCTGCTGCGCGCCTTCCCGGGCGAGGTGGCGGTGATGCTCTCGGTGGAGCTGTGCTCCCTCACCCTGCAGCGCGACGACGCCTCCATCGCCAACGCCGTCTCCTCCGGCCTGTTCGGCGACGGCGCGGCGGCGGTGGTGCTCACCGGCGGTGAGCGCGGGACCACGGCGCCCCGGGGCCCGGAGGTCGTCGCCACCCGCACCGTGCTCTACCCCGACACCGAGTGGGTCATGGGCTGGGAGATCGTGGACGGCGGCTTCAAGGTGCTGCTCTCCGGGAAGGTGCCGGAGGTGGTCCGCACCCGCGTCGGCCCCGACGTCGACGCCTTCCTCGCCGCCCACGGCCTCGCGCGCGGCGACGTGCGCCACTGGGTGGCCCACACCGGCGGGCCCAAGGTGCTCACCGCCTTCGGCGAGGCGCTCGGCCTCCCCGAGCAGGCGCTGGCGCGCTCGCGCCGGTCGCTCGCCGAGCTGGGGAACCTCTCCAGCGCCTCGGTGCTCTTCGTGCTCGGCGACCTCCTCGACGCCGGCGAGGCCCGGCCCGGGGACCTGGGGCTGCTCGCCGCCATGGGGCCGGGCTTCGCGGCCGAGCTGCTGCTGCTGCGCTGGTGAGGGAACGTGCCCTGGCTCACCCTCTACCTCGGGCTGGTCGGCGCCGTCGCCCTGGAGCGGCTCGCCGAGCTGCGCCTCTCGGAGCGGAACGCCCGGCGGGCGCTGGCCCGCGGCGGCGCCGAGCACGGCCGCGGCCACTACCCCGCCCTGGTGGCGCTGCACGCCGCGCTGCTCGCCGCCTGCGCCGCCGAGGCGCTGCGCTTCCCGTCGCCCCCGCCGCCCGCGGCCTGGGCGGCGGTGGCCGGCGTCGGGCTCTCCCAGGCGCTGCGCTGGTGGGCCGTGGCCACCCTGGGCGAGCGCTGGAGCACCCGGGTGGTGGTGGTGCCGGGAGCGGCGCCGGTGGTGGGCGGCCCCTACCGGTTCCTGCGCCACCCCAACTACCTGGCGGTGGTGGTGGAGGGGGCCTGCCTGCCGCTCGCCTGGGGGAGCTGGCGCACCGCCCTCCTCTTCGGCCTCGCCAACGCGCTCCTGCTCCGGGTGCGCATCCGGGCCGAGGAGCGGGCCCTGGGCCCGGGCTGGGAGGCGGCCTTCGCCGGGCTCCCGCGGCTGGTGCCGGGAGGGCGCCGGTGACCGCGCGCGAGCAGGCGGTGGCGGCCGAGATCCGGCGCATCGTCCGGGAGGAGCTGCGCGAGCCCGGGCCCTTCGCCGACGACGAGGAGCTGGCCGGCCGGCTCGACTCGCTGCTGCTGCTGGCGCTGGTGACGGCGGTGGAGGACCGGTTCCGGGTGATCCTGGGCGCCGACGACGCGGCCCGGACCCGCAGCCTCGCCGACCTGGCCCGGCTGGTGGCCGCCCGCGAGGCGGCGCCGGCCCCGGGCCCGGAGGCGGCGCCGTGAGGGGCCCTCCCGCCCCGCCGCCGCGCCACGCCACCCTGGTGGAGGCGCTCATGGCGGCCGCCGGCCACCCCTCCGGCGTCACCTTCGTCGACCTGCGCGAGCGCGAGGAGCGGCTCTCCTGGGGCGAGGTTTCGGCGCGGGCCCGGCGCGCCGCGGCCCGCCTCGCCGCGGCGGGCGTCGCGCCGGGCGACCGGGTGGCGCTGGTGCTGCGCACCGAGCCGCTCTTCCTCGACGCGCTGCTGGGCGCGCTCGTCGCCGGCGCGGTGCCGGTGCCGCTCTACCCGCCGGTGCGGCTGGGGCGGCTCGAGGAGTGGATCGGGTCC
>JAJZTO010000136.1 GCA_021848865.1 Myxococcales bacterium | reverse complement strand
ACATCCAGCGGGTCCTCTCCGACTGCGGCGGGAACATCTCCGAGGCGGCGCGCCGCCTGGGGATTCACCGCCGGTCGCTGCAGCGCAAGCTGCAGAAGTACCCGCCGGCGCGGTAGCCGGCGCGGGCGGCGGCGGAACGATCGCGGGGCGCGCGGCGCGGCGCCCCGTTAGATTCGCCCCATGGCCGTCATCGTCGCGGTCCGCGACCTCCTCTTCCGTTCCAAGATCTTCGCCGCCGCCGAGCGGCTGGGCGTCGAGGTGCGCCTGGCGCCGCGCGGGATGCCGCTCTCGCAGGCGGCCCGGGAGCTGGGGCCGGGGACGGTGCTCGCCGATCTCAACGAGCCCGGCGTGCTGGCCGAGGTGGCCGGGGCCCGGGCTGCGGGCGCGACGCGGGTGGTGGGCTTCCTGGGCCACCTGCAGGGCGGCCTGATGGAGGCCGCGGCCGCCGCCGGGGTGGACGAGGTGCTCACCCGGGGCCAGCTGGTGCAGCGGCTGGACGGCCTGCTCCGGGACGGTGCCTGAGGGCCCGTGAAGCGATCCCCGGACCGGGCCGGGCGGCGGACGGACGAATCCTTTTCGCCGCCGCGGGGTCGAACGGGGTGAACCGGCTGGAGCGCCTCGGAGACGGGGGCCGAAAGGACGCAGACATGAAGACGACGGTCGACATCACCGAGGCGAACTTCAAGGACGTGGTCGAGAAGGACGGGATCGTGCTCATCGACTGGTGGGCGCCCTGGTGCGGCCCGTGCCGCATCTTCGGCCCGACCTACGAGAAGGTGGCGGCGAAGAACGCCGACATCACCTTCGGCAAGGTGAACACCGAGGACGAGCAGGGGCTGGCCGGGTCGTTCGACATCCGCTCCATCCCGACGCTGATGATCCTGCGCGACAAGGTGCTGGTCTTCTCGCAGCCGGGGGCGCTGCCCGAGGCGGCGCTCGAGGACCTCATCCGCCAGGTCCGGGCGCTCGACATGGAGAAGGTGCGCGCCGAGATCGCCGAGCAGGAGAAGAAGGCCCAGGCCAGCGCCTAGCGCGGGCCGAGGGCATCCGGGCCTCCGGGGGGCGCGCCGACGGGCGCGCCCTTCTTCTTTTCACGGGGGCTGCGCCCCTCCCAGCTTCGCTGGGGCCCCACCCCGTTCGAACGGGGGCTGCGCCCCCGCCCCGCCGGCGGTGCCCCGTGGCGGGCGGGGCCGCGCCGATTCCCCAGCGAGATCCGCCGGCTGTCGGACCGGCTTGATATCTGAACGGATGAGCAGTTCAATCGTCCGGGGTACCATGTCGGCCGCACCGCACAGCGCGCTTCTCGAGGAGCTCCGGGAGCGGATCCGCCGCATCGAGCGGCGGCCCCCGCGCCACGCCGCCTTCGAGGCCACCGGCCTCGCCGAGGTGGACGGGCTCCTGCCCGGCGGCGGCTTCCCG
Source organism: Myxococcales bacterium (assembly GCA_021848865.1). Lineage (GTDB taxonomy): Bacteria > Myxococcota > Myxococcia > Myxococcales > Anaeromyxobacteraceae > JACRMN01. The sequence continues at coordinate 5,909 of JAJZTO010000136.1, read as the reverse complement.
CGGGGCGCGCTCTCCGAGCTCGCCGGCGAGCCGGGCAGCGGCAAGACGGCGCTCTGCCTCGCCGCCATGGCCCGGGCGATGGGCGAGGCCGGGCTGGCGGCCTTCGTGGACGGGCGGGGCGAGCTCTACCCGCCGGCCGCCGCGGCGCTGGGCGTGGACCTGGCGCGGCTGCTCATCGTGCGGCCGCCGCCGGGCGCCCCGCGCGAGGCGCTCTGGTCGGCCGAGGCGCTGCTGGGGAGCGGGGCCTTCGAGGTGGTGGCCGTCGACGTGTCGCTGCCACCGGCGCGCCGCCCCGGGGAGGCCGGCCCCGAGGCGATGGTGCGGCGGCTCGTGGCCGCGGCGGAGAAGGGCGGGACGGTGGGGCTGTGGCTGGCGCCCCCGTGGTCCGGGGCGCCGGCGGCGTGGCGCGTGCCGGCCGCGGTCCGGCTGGCGGTGGCCTGCCCGGAGGGGCGCCCGGTGGTGCGGCGCGAGTTCGCGCGGAGCGCGCCCGGGCCGGAGCGGGAGGCGGGCCGTGGCGCCTGAGCAGGCCGTCGATCCCGCCGCGCCGGGGCGGGAGGCGCGGGGCTCGCCCCGGGTGCTGGCGCTCTGCGTCCCCGACCTGCCGCTGCAGCGCCTGCGGCGGGCGCGGGGCGGGGAGCGCGGCGCGGCGCCGGGCCTCCTGGCGGTGGTGCACGAGGGACGGGTGGTGGCCTGCGACCCGGCGGCCCGCGCCCAGGGGGTCCGGCCGGGCGACTCGGCGGTGCAGGCCGAGGCGGCCTGCGCCGGGCTGGAGCTGGCCCCGCTCGACGCGGCGGCCGATCGGGAGGCGCTGGAGGCGCTGGCCGAGGCGCTGCTCGGCCTCGTGCCCGCCGTCGAGCTGGCGCCGCCCGACGCCCTGCTGCTCGACGCCTCGGCGGCCCGGCTGGCGGCCCCGCGTCCGGGGAGCCCGCCGGAGGAGGCCGAGGCGCTGCTCCTCGGCCGGGTCCTGGCCCTGGCGGGCGAGATGGGCTACCGCTGCCGCGCCGCCCTGGCGAGCGGGAAGGGGCCGGCGCGCGCGCTGGCCCGCCACGGCCGCGGCGGGGCCCGCCCGGTCCCGCCGGGGGAGACGGCGGCGGCGCTGGCGCCCCTGCCGCTCGCGGCGCTGCCCGGGATCCCGCCCGACCTGGCGGCGCAGCTCGCCGGCCTGGGCATCGTCGAGGTGGGGGCGCTGGCGCGGCTGCCGCCGGAGACGCTGGCCCACCGCTTCGGCCTCTTCGCCGGGCTGCTCCTCGGCCTCTCGCGCGGGGAGGATCCGGCCCCGCTCGCGCCCTGGGAGCCGCTGCGGCTGCCGGAGGAGTCCTTCGACCTCGAGTCGCCGGTGGACAGCGCCGAGCCGCTGCTCTTCGCCCTGAAGCGGGTGGCCGACCGGGCCGCGGCCCGGCTGGCCGGGCGCGGGCTGGGGGCGACCCGGCTCGACCTGGCGCTGCGGCTCGACCCGCGGGGCGAGGCCCGGCTCGCGGTCCCGCTGGCCCGGCCCGGCGCCGCCGCCTCGGCCTGGCTGCTGGTGCTGCGGGAGCGGCTCCTCGCGCTGCGGCTGGAGGCGCCGGTGGCGGGGCTCCGGCTGGCGGTGGGAGAGGCGGCCCCGGCGCCACCGGAGCAGCTCGGCCTCGGCGAGCGGCCCGAGCAGCTGCGGGCGCTGGAGACGGTGCTGGCGCGCCTCGCGGCCCGGCTCGGGGAGGGCGCGGCCTTCGCCGCCGCCCCCGCCGACCGCCACCGGCCGGAGGCGGCCTACCGGACCGGACCGTTCGCGGGGAAGGAGGGGCGGAAGGGGAAGCGGACGGTGCCGCGCGCGCCCGGGGCGAGGGGGGCCGCCCCCGCTCCCCCGCTCCGGCGGGGCAGGGGGCGAGCGGCCTCCACCACCTCGCTCGCGGGCGAGGGAGCGGCGAGGCTCCCTCCCGGCGAGGAGCCGGCCAGCCCCCCCGCCGCGGAGCTGCCGCGGCCCACGCGCCTGCTGGCGTCGCCGGTGGCGCTGGTGGCGCTGGGGGAGGGGGGCCGGCTGGCGGCCGTCCGCTGCCAGGGCCGGACGCACCGGGTGCTGGCCCTCTCCCCGCCGGAGCGGCTCGCCGGCGAGTGGTGGACCGAGCCCTTCGCCCGGGACTACCACCGGGCGCTGCTCGAGGGGCTGGGCGCCTGCTGGGTCTACCGGGACGGGACCGACGGGCGGCTCTGGCTCCACGGCTTCTTCGACTGAGCGGGACCGCCATGCCCCGGTACGCCGAGCTGCGCTGCAAGTCGAGCTTCTCCTTCCTGGTGGGGGCGAGCCAGCCCGAGGAGCTGGTGGACCGGGCGGCCGACCTGGGGCTCTCGGCGCTGGCCCTGGCCGACCGGCACGGCCTCTACGGCGTGGTGCGGGCCCACGCCCAGGCCCGGCGGCGCGGCCTGCCGCTGCTGGTCGGCGCGGAGCTGACGGTGGCCGGGCTCTCCGAGGTCGGCGCCGCGCCGGTGGTGCTCCTGGCCCAGGACCGGGAGGGGTACGCCAACCTGTGCCGGCTGGTCACCGAGGCCCACTGCGGCGGCCCGCTCGCGCCGGGGCCGGGGCCGGAGCCGGACGAGCCGCCGCCGCGGCGCGAGGCGGTGGACCTGTCCTGGCCGCTCCTGGCCGGCTGGAGCCGCGGGCTCTTCGCGCTCTACCCCGGCGCCGACGGCGAGGCGGCGGCGCGGCTGCGCGAGGCCTTCGGCGGCCGGGCGGCGCTGGCGGTGGCGCGCCACCGGGTGGCCGGCGAGGAGGCGCGGCTGGCGGCGGCGCGGAGCGTGGGCCGGCGGCTCGCCCTCCCGGTGGCCGTGGTGAACGACGTCCACACCCACGACCGGCACCGCCAGCCGCTGCAGGACGTGCTGGCCTGCGTCCGCATGGGGGTGACGGTGGCCCGGGCCGGGCGGCGGCTCTTTCCCAACGCCGAGCGGACGCTGAAGGGGCCGGAGGAGATGGCCAGGCTCTGGGCCGACTTCCCGGAGGGGCTGGAGGCGGCCGCGGCCATCGCCGACGAGTGCCGCTTCCGGATGGACGAGATCCGCGGCGAGCACCCGCTGCCCCCGATCTTTGGAGAGGGGGGGGCGCTTGCGCCCCCCCATGCCCCCCACTCGCTCCGGTCCGGCCTCCTCCGGCTGGACCTGCGCTCGCCGGCACCGGCGCCGGCATGGCCCAGCTCCATCGGGAGCACCGATCCGACCGCGACCCCGGCCGCGACCGAGGGTGAGGACGACCCCCTCCCCACCTCCCTCCGCACCCGGCCGCGGACCGGGATGGAGCTGCTGCGCGAGCTGGTCCGCGAGGGGGCGCGCTGGCGCTGGCACGGGCCGCCGCCCGCCGAGGTGGAGCGGCAGCTGGAGAAGGAGCTGGCCCTGGTGGAGGAGCTGGGCTACGCGAGCTACTTCCTCACCGTCTGGGACATCGTCCGCTTCGCCCGGGAGCGGGGCATCCTCTGCCAGGGGCGCGGCAGCGCCGCCAACTCGGCGATCTGCTACGCGCTGGGCATCACCTCCATCGACCCGGTGCGCATGGGGTTGCTCTTCGAGCGCTTCCTCTCGGCCGAGCGGGGCGAGCCGCCCGACATCGACGTGGACTTCGAGCACGAGCGGCGCGAGGAGGTGCTGCAGTACGTCTACCAGCGGTACGGGCGCGCCCACGCCGGCATGGTGTGCGAGGTCATCTCCTACCGCGGCCGCTCCGCCCTCCGCGACGTGGGCAAGGCGCTCGGCCTCTCGCCCGGCCAGGTGGAGCGGATGACCCGGCTCCTGGGGAGCCACGAGCGGCTCGACGGGGTGGACGCGGCCTTCCTGGCGCAGGCGGGGATCGAGCCCTCGCCGGCGGTGAAGGAGACGCTGCGGCTCGCCCGGGAGCTGCAGGGCTTCCCGCGCCACCTCTCCATCCACGTGGGCGGCTTCCTCATCACCCGGCGGCCGCTGGTGGAGACGGCGGCGCTGGAGCCGGCCGCCATGCCGGGCCGCACCGTCGTCCAGTGGGACAAGGACGACGTCGCCGAGCTGGGCCTCCTCAAGGTGGACCTGCTGGGGCTGGGGATGCTCACCGCCCTGTCGCGCTGCCTGCGGCTGCTGGCGCGCCACCGGCCGGCGCCGGCGCTGCCGACCCCCGTGCCCCATCCCTCCTCGCTGGCGGAGATCCCGGCCGAGGACCCGGCGGTCTACGACATGGCCTGCCAGGCCGACACCATCGGCGTCTTCCAGATCGAGTCGCGGGCCCAGATGTCGATGCTGCCGCGCCTGAAGCCCCGCTGCTTCTACGACCTGGTGATCTCGGTGGCCATCATCCGGCCCGGACCCATCCAGGGCGGCATGGTCCATCCCTTCCTGCGCCGGCGGGACGGGCTGGAGGCGGTGCGCACCCCGTACCCGCCGCTGGCCCCGGTGCTGGCGCGCACCCTGGGGATCCCGCTCTTCCAGGAGCAGGCCATGCGGCTGGCGGTGGTGGCCGCCGGCTTCACGCCGGGCGAGGCGGACGAGCTGCGCCGGGTGATGACCCACAAGCGCTCCCACGAGAAGCTGGCGGCGATGAAGGCCCGGCTGGTCGCCGGGATGGCGGCGCGCGCCATCGGGCGGGAGGACGCCGAGGCCATCTTCCGGCAGCTGCTCGGCTTCTCGGGCTACGGCTTCCCCGAGTCGCACGCCGCCTCCTTCGCCTTGCTGGTCTACGCCTCGGCCTGGCTGAAGCGCTACCACCCGGCGGCCTTCGCCTGCGCCCTCGTGGACAGCCAGCCCATGGGCTTCTACGCCCCCCACACGCTGGTGGAGGACGCCAAGCGCCACGGCGTCGAGGTGCGGGGCGTGGACGTGCAGTGGAGCGGCGTCGAGTGCGGGCTGGAGGGACCGGAGGAGGGGCGGGCGGCGGCCGCCGGCGATCGCCCCGCGCTGCGGCTCGGCCTCTCCCAGGTGCGCGGGCTGCCGCGGGCGGCGGCCGAGGCGGTGGCGGCGGCGCGGCGCGAGGGGCCCTTCCGGTCGGTGGCCGACCTGGCGCGGCGCGCCGGGCTCTCGCGGCCCCGGCTGGCGAAGCTCGCCGGGGCGGGCGCGCTCCGGAGCCTCGAGCCCTCGCGACGGCGGGCGGCCTGGCGGGCGCTCGGCGCCGTGCCCGGCGGCACCGGCGACCTCTTCGCCGGCCTGGAGAGCCCGGAACCCGAGCCCGGGCTCCCGGAGGCCAGCGCCGCCGAGGAGGTGGCGGCCGACTTCGCCGCCACCGGCCTCTCGGAGCGGGCGCACCCCATGTCGCTCCTGCGGCCGCAGCTGGCCACCCGCCGGGTGCGCACGGCGCGGGAGCTGCAGCGGCTCCCCGACCGGGCGTGGGCGGAGGTGGCCGGGATGGTCATCGTCCGGCAGCGCCCGGAGACGGCGGCGGGCATCGTCTTCGTGAGCCTGGAGGACGAGACCGGGATCGCCAACCTGGTGGTGATGCCCGACGTCTACGAGCGCCACCGGGTGCTGGTCCGGACCGAGAGCTTCCTCCAGGCGGCGGGCCGGGTGGAGCGCAGCGGGGCGGCGGTGAACCTCCGGGTCCGGTCCCTCGCCCCCCTCGACCTGGCCCCGCCGGTGGAGCACCGGGCCCGCTCCTTCCGCTGACGGGGAGCCCTCCGCCGCCCGCCGCCACCGCGGCCCCCCGCGCGGGACCGGGACCGGGTATCATCGGTCCAGGCCCCAGCCGACGGAGACCACCCCATGCACAAGCTGCTCCTCCCCCTCGCCGCCCTGGCCCTGGCCGCCGCTGCGCCCGCCCGCGCCGCCGACGCCCCCGCCGCCGGCCGCAGGGTGGAGATCAAGGTCACCGACGCCGGCTTCGAGCCGCGCGAGGTGAAGGCCCGCAAGGGGGAGCCGCTGACGCTGGTGTTCACCCGGGTCACCGAGCGCACCTGCATCACCGCCATCGACATCCCGGACGAGAAGGT
>JAJZTO010000135.1 GCA_021848865.1 Myxococcales bacterium | reverse complement strand
CGAGGCGACCGCAGGATAGAAGCGAACTGGTCTCGGGTCCCGGCCGTTGGCCGGTTTTGACCCGTCCACCGTTGGCCGGATCTCACCCGTCCACCGAGGCCCGAGCACATGCGCTGCAAGTACGACCGTCGAACCTTATGGTATGCGCCGTGCTTCGACGAAGCGCGCCAGATCCGCCGGCACGATCCGGATCGCGTTCAAGATGCGGGCGTGCGGCAGTTCCCCGTCCGCACAGAGCTTGTAGACCGTCGCCGGACAGAATCCCAGCAGGCGCGCGGCCTCCTTCACGGCCAGCAACGGGGGCGCGGCTAGCGGGCCCGCAACTTCCGACGAACCTACTTGCAGCAAACCTGCAGCAAGGAACTTGCTCTTACCTGTCGAAGCCTGCATCAACGGCCGTTTGCCGACCCTTTCGACCGCCGTGGTTGCTGGAGCTTGCACAGGCTTGCACGTAGGTGACTGTCCGTATGGGCCCGCTACGAATCCGAAGGCCTGAGGTTCAAATCCTCTAGGGCGCGCCAGAGGCCGGAGGCCCCAAAGCGAGTTGGCTGTGGGGCCTTCGTGCTCTCGGAGCGCCGCGGATCCACTCTCATCCAGGTCTTCACTAGTCCCGCGGCGCGGCGAGCGATCATCTCTTCCAAGGCGTCACCACGAGGCCAATGGCCTCGTATCTGGCCATCCGATGCTCCTGCTTCTCCTGGATCGGAGCATTCCACCAAACGTCGGGGATATCGGACTCCCACCCCGCCTTCTTCAGGCGCAGGTTCTCCTCCGGAGAGAGGATTGCGACCTCGGCGTGGGTGATCACGAACGCGCGCGCGACCGCTTCGTCGTCCAGATCGATCCAGCCCGGACTGATGAGCGCCTCTGCGACGCAGTTGCGTGGAACGATGTGGTCGCACGCGACGTGGATCCCGAGCGCGCCTTGAGCCCTTCGCGCGAACGACGGGGACTCCCGGACGGCGCGGGCCGCCTCTGTCGACAGTCGGCCGGGCAGCCGCGTCTCGTACTTGGCGGCGTCGTAGCGGAGCTGTCCGTCCGAGGTGATGCCGTCTACGCCGAGGCGCCACAGCAGCCAGGAGCAGAAGTCGCGGTGGTACTTGGCCTCCGACATCTGCGCGGCTGCGAGCGCCTTCCGTCCGGCTCGCGCGTGGTCGATGATGTGGCCGGCCACACGGATGGTATTGGGGTGATCGGGACCCGGCAGGCTCACCGCGGGATCGCGAAGCTGGGGCCACCGGATGCGCACGTGGTTACTCCCTTTCCGGGCTGAGGGGCCGGCCAGGCTGTCAGCCTGGCATCGGCGCTGCGATAGGTCTCCGCCCTGCGAAACTCCAGGAAGCGTTCCCGGTGCTTGCAGAAGCCTCCCACCACAGGGGACCGATCCGGGTCAGGCTTGAGTTTCACGAGGCTCTTTTCGTCGGCCACGGGAGAGATGAGCACCCGGCCATTGCCAGCATTGCGCTTCCGAGCATACGAGACGCCGCCGCGGGTCGGGTTGGTCCCGCGGCCGCGTTGCCGCATCACCCCACCTGCCTCACTGCGAGCAGCTCGTCGAACTCCCAGAGGCTGAGCCGCTCGTGCGCCTTCACGGCGTAGCGGAGCTTGGGATCGGCCTGCCGCACGATGATGGCGCCGACCGCGGATTCTCGATGTCCTCGCCGCTCCTCGCCGATCCAGCCGAGGTACCGGCTCACCTGACCCACGACCGCGTCAGCCGAGCGCCCGCGCTTGAGCTCGAAGACCCACCAGCGGCGCGCTCCGGATTCGAAGCCCAGCAGGTCGATGGCGTTCACCGGCGTGAAGACCTGGCGGCAGGGCCAGCCGTGCGCCTCCCGCCGAGCGAGCTCCACGCCGGACCTGGCGAACGGCGTCTCCTCCCAGTGCGACTCGAGGTGCTCCTCGAGCGCCCGCTCCGTGATCCGGTCTCCGTCAGCGGCCCGCGGAGCCGGAAGCGCCGGGAGGTCGTCGCCGAGAAAGTCCCAGAGCTTGCCTGACGTCTCCGTCGGAAAGTAGCGTCGTGCCAGGATGCGCAGCACGCGGAAGCGATCCTGGAAGCTCGCCGCCAGGCGCTGGAAGACGGTCTCGTCGAGCTGGGCGCAGCGGACGTGCCTGAGGACGTCCCAGGCCTCGGCTCGCGCGTCCTTCGCGGCGCGGAGCGCGTCGGACGCGCCCTCGATCGGGACGAGGGTCCAGACGCCGTCGTTCTCGAGGTGCCGGAACGGGTACTCCACCTTCGCGGCGTGCGGCCAGCGGGGGAACAGCAACTCCAGGAGCTGCTGGAAGGCGCTCCGCAAACCTCCGTCGAGGGGGACGCTGCGCGTCGGCTGCTTCCCCTTGTGGATGAGGATGACGACCGCAGCCACGAGGAGCGGCTTGTACGGCTTTTCGATGCCCCCCGAGCGATCCACCCGGAGGTTGTCGAGCCGCGCGCAGAACTCGTCGAAGGTCAGCGCCACTGGAGCGTGATCCCCTTTCCAGCCACCACCCGCACCGGTGCCAGCCGCGCCAGGATCGCGCAGACCGCGCTGGAGCGGTGCACCCGGAGGTCGTTCAGCAGCTCGGTATTCGTGAGGGTTCCGTGCGTGCGGAGCCGCTCCCACGCGAGGTTGAACATCCAGGCCGGCACGGCCTCGGCGCCGCCGCTTTGGGTGCGGGAGCGCTGGGTCTCGACGTGAAGCTCCACGGGCGACAGCTCCACCACCCGGTTCCTGCGCGGCGCGCGGCCCAGCGTCAGGAAAACCGGGTCGCGGCGCACCTCCGCCTGGAGAAGGCGGTAGAGCGCCGGCTCGAAGGCCTCCACCTCCGGCTCGCCGGCGGTGGGGAGCCAGCGCTCGACGCGCGCGTCGGACCAGAGCGCCTCAGCCCAGTCCCACGCCTGGGCGATGGCCCCCTCCCCTCGCGTCCCAGCAAGCGCGACCGCCGCTTCGTAGTTCGTCGCAAGCCCGCCGGTGAGGTTGGCCGAGCCGATGACGGCGCTCGCCGCACGACCGGCGGTGCCCAGGTAGAGCTTGGGGTGGAAGGTCCGGCCCGACCCGGGATTGAGCACGCGAACGTCCAGCCCGAGGCCCTTGGCCATCGCCAGGGCGGAGGGACTGGTGGTCCGGAAGGTCGTGGTGACGAGGAGGCGCGACGCTGCCGAGCGCCGCCGGAGCCCGTCGAGCTCGCGCTCCAGGAGGTGTAGCCCGCGCTCCTGCACGAAGGCAACGCACAGGAAGGCTTCGTCGGCGGCGTCCAGGGTCGAACGGACGGCATGGAGGAGGGACCGGTCCGAGGTGGTGACGGTCCGGACCTCCATGGTCAGGCCGCGACTCCCTTCTCGAACACGTTCTCGTTGTGCCAGCGAAGCAGTTCGGGGTCCGGGCGGTCAGCGGGCCGGGCGGGCAGGCGGATCTCCCGCCCGTCCATCGCGTAATAGGCCTTCCCGTTCTCCCACTCCTGCGCAAGCTGGCGGCTCACCACGAAGTGTCGGTCCGGCGTCACCGTCACGTACCCCGCGTCGAAGAGCCGGTGAATGTCGGCGCGGAGCAGGAGCCCGTTCACAACCTCGTGGGTTCCCTTCGCGCCGTACGGACGGATATGCGCCGCTTCGAGCACGGGCAGCGAATGCTCCTGGCTGACCGCACACGCGCCACCGTAGGCACCGGTCACGGCCACGCGGAAGGTTCCCTGCCCCAGTCGCGGCCGCACCAGGACGGCCTCCCCGTATCGGGCCGCCGGCGGCTCCGCGGCGAGCCCTGGCTGTCCGGGCGCCCGGTCTCCACCGCAGCGCGCTTGGCACGCTTCCCAGACGCGTCGCCCCTCGCCGATCGAGAGGTCGATACCGGCCCCGGACACGATGTTCGGCTTCCAGTCGCGTGGCTGCGGGATCCACTCCTCGGGCGGCAGAAAGACCGGGTCGGCCACCATGATGCAGCCGATGCGATGACTCGGATCGCCCGGCCGCCGGGCGTACCTGCCGATGCGCCGCCACATCTCCGGAAAGCTCGGCGCCCCGTTCTTCTCGCCGAAGGCCTCCCAGGCAAGGGTCGGCGACGCCTCTTCGTATCGAGCGAAGACGCCGAAGCCACCGATGGCGTTGTGCGGCGCCTTCAGCTTGAAGAGGAACGGCGTGCCCGGCGCGGCCCTGAAGCCATGCGCGGAGGGCTGCCAGAAGTTCACCTCGTCGAGCGGCTGGCGTTCCCCGAGGAAGGTGAACCAGTCGTGGTCGGTGATGGCGAGGTAGCCTTTCACGCGCAGCCGCATCATACATCACCGAGAGCGGACCTGGGCCCGCACCCCGACACCGGCAACGTGTTTCTCACCGCGACCGCGGCGGCCCGGCTCATTCGGCGGATGGAAGATTTCACCGACGGGCAGCCGTTTGGCGCGGGCCGTGGCCCGTGCCCGGTACAACACGGCGGCGTTCGCCGGCCCGTCGCGCCTTGGTCGAGCGCCTGGCTCAGGAGGTCAGGATGACCCTCGGCGTCGCGAGCGCGGTGGCAGGCGCGCTTCCCGCGCTTTTCCACCTCGCGTCCGACCGCGTTCCCGCCGGCCCCCCTCGCCGTCGTACACCACGAACTGGGTGCGCCCCGGGGTGCACGAGTGGTCCGGATGGTAGAGCGCGTCGTACCAGGCGCTGGCGCAGCCGGGCCACCATCGCTTTGCGTCCTCGGCCGGGAACCGGTTGGCGTCGAGCTTCACCCTGATCGTCGGCTGCGGGTCGGTACACGTCCAGACCTCGAACCGCGTGCCGCGCCGGCGGACGACGCGCGTCATCTCGCAGGTGTCGTCGGCCGGAGGCCCCTCCCGGAAGCACGGGCGGGGGCGATCGGGCACCACTTCGGCTTGGTCGGTCACGGGGCTCACCATCGCGCGGCATTGCCACCGAGCCGGCCGGAGCCGGAGTTGGCTGGGAGTCACAGGGCCGCGTCCCTCGTCCCATCTCTAATGGTGTATCCACTATAACGGATAGACGTCCGTTGGTCAACGAACGGAGGTCGTACGCGGCGAACGGACATCGTCGATACCCAAGCCCATGTCCGTCCCGGGCGTAAGGTCGAGCAAATGTCCCCCACCTCGAACGTCGTCTACCCCGGTGGCGTCGCCAAGCTGCAGCTCCAGAGCGGCCGGAACTTCACCGTGACCGACGTGCTCTTCGCGGAGACCTATGGCGGCGTCTTCGAAGGTGCGCCCACCCCGGCGTTCATGCGGCGGCGGCAAATCAGCTTCCTCGACCGGGTCGAGGGAATGTGGGGGACGCGCGCCACGTACGTGGCGACGCCCGAGATGTACACGGTGCACACCTCGGGCAGGGAGCCCATCCAGCGGCTCCCGGGCATCTCCTGCGCGGCGTGGGTGGTTTCCGCCCCGATCCGCGACCTGGGCGCCGCCTCGGAGCTGGTCCTGATCTGGTGGCAGGAAGAGCTGGACGGCACGCCCGCGCAGCTCGTGCAGCGCGTGCTCGGCGGCGTGGACTACGAGCAGCACGCGCGGGATTTCGACTACTGAGCACGATCGGCCGACAGCCCGGGGAGCCTCCTCAGCCCCTCCTCCACCCCCACCAGCCGCACGGCCGCCACCGCCCTCGTCAGGGCCACGTGGAGCCTCACCGGCAGCTGGCGGAGCTCGCCCTCCGGCAGGTCGGCGACGATGATCGCCGGTCGCTCCAGTCCCTTCCAGCGCAGGAAGGAGTCGGCGACGACCTTCGTCTCCATCTCGTCGTGATCGGCGCGCACGACCTCGTGGCGCCCGACTCTCGGCAGGTTGAACACGGCCTCCCTCGCCGTCTGGCCGCGCAGCGAGACGATCCCGACCTCCCCGGGAGAGAGCCCGGCCGAGAGCAGGCGGTCCACCTCCTCGCCGATCTTGTCCGGCACCGAGGTGGCGCTCGGCGCGGTGACGAGCCCGATGGTCCCGTCTTCGCGCGCCCTGGCGATGGCCTCCGCGTCGGAGGGAAGCCCGGCGATCCGGTCCGCGAGCGCCTGGACGCCCGGCGGGCAGCGCTGCTGCCGCTGCAGCTTGAAGGACGCTCCGAACAGCTCGGCAGGGGGGTGTCGCTCCGGCCAGTAGCCCTGGCCGGGGTCGTGGAAGGCCCAGAGCGTCCTCCCTCGCGCCAGCTTCTCCACGAGGAGCCAGGCCTCGTCGTGGAGATCCTGCGCCTCGTCGACGACGACCGCGTCCCACTCCGGACTGCAGATTTCCTCGGCCTGGAGGAAGATCCCCCGCCACTCCACGTCCGTGAGGTGGGGCGAGGTCGCGCAGCCCGTCGCCTGGACGAGCCGGGTCCGGGCGAAGCCGCTGATGGTGTCCACCTCGACGCCGTCGCCGCCGGCCCGCTGCGCCAGCCACTTGCCGAGCGGCGCGGTGAAGCAGAGGAGCAGCACCTTCTTCCCGTCCGCGGCGAGCCGGCGCGCGGCCTCGGCGGCGAGCAGCGTCTTTCCGGAGCCGGCGCCACCCTGGACGAGCACGCGCGGGTTGCCGAGCAGGCCGTCGAGGATCTGGAGCTGCTGCGCGTCGAGGGCGATCCGGGACTCCGCGGCCTCGCGGACGCGCACGCCCAGGGAGAGCCCCGGGATCCAGCTCTCGCCCCAGAGCCGGTGCAGCGCGTCGATCCAGCGCCCCCGAGCGGCGCCGGCCGCCGGGATCGCGCGCTCGACGATCGCGGGGAGCGCCTCCCTGGCGTACGCCAGCTCCTCCCGGCCGAGCACGACGCCGGCGACGTCGTCCTGCGACGGCTGCCCCGGGAGGACGGTGCCCGGGAACCAGACGGCGCAGCCGAAGGCCGGCGGGGCGGCGCCCAGGTTGCGCAGGCGCGCCAGCAGCTTGCGAACGAAGCCCCTCGCCTGGTCGAGAGGAGCCTTCTCCATCGGCCGGCCGTTCTGGAACCACCGGCCGTCCCGCTGCTCGACCTGCCCGCCCTTCACCTCGAGGAGCAGCAGTCCCCGCTGCGGGTGCGCGAGGACGAAGTCCCCCTCGCCCTCGTACCCGCCGCGGTCCCGGACGCGCAGGGAGTGCCAGCCGTACCAGCCGGCCGGCATCCCTCTGGCGAGCGCAGTCCAGACCTCTTGCTCGGCCTTCGAGCCGGTCGGGCGCCACACGTCGCGGGGATGGATGCCCGGGGTGGGGGACACCGGGGAAGCGTGCCACCAGGCCACTTCAAGTCAATCTGCCGGATCTCGGTCTCGGCCAGGTCCGGTTCCCCGGGAGGCGTCAGGTGGGGGCAGGTCACGCCGATACAGCCCCGAGATCCAGGTGTGCCACTCTCGATGGGTCGGGCCGACGAGCCTCGCATCGTTCGTTCCAACGAAGTCCGGCCCGTGGACCACGTCGATGAAGTTCCACGTCAA
>JAJZTO010000134.1 GCA_021848865.1 Myxococcales bacterium | reverse complement strand
TCGTGCGCGACTGGAAGTTGACCATCCGCAGCGACGGGACGGCCACCCTGCGCGCCGAGGCATCCGCACCGCTCGCGGGGCCTCCGGCCAGGTCAAAGCGCCGACACGGGTAGCGGCGAGGACTTACCTTCGGTCTACTCCATGTTCCCAGGAGCGCAGCTCAGGAGGGGGCTCGTGATTCACGCGGCTTTCGATGACAGCGCCACGCTCTGTCTCCCGTATGTCTCCCGGACGCTGGGGCACGACTGGGGAGAAGTGGGGAAGGGCGGGGAAGCCGACTCAGGATCGAAGTGCGCGCCATGACGGGAGAAACCACAGAAAGGCATGTACTGTCGCTCGGTTAGTGTTCACCGCCAGGCAATATTCAAATCCCTTTTCCCGCGCCATCTAGGCCCCGGTAACCACCTCGGTTGCCGGGGCTTTTCATTTCCGGCTTTCACCGGGCCGGCGCCGTTGCCGTCAAGTTGCCGTTGGCGACCGTCGCCGGCGCGTCGAGCGGTTTCACGGCGTCCCGCTTCCCGGGGAAGGGTCACAGTCGCACCGGACTAGCATCAACAGCCGCCCAGTGATGGGGGGCAGGTCACTCGACGTCCCCTGGCTGCCCTTCACGAGGCCCTATCGCCGCCGGGCGAAGCAGCCGATCCGGCGGCAGGTCACCGCCGCGATCGCCGTCCAGACGCCGGTGCGCAGGACCATCGCGGCGACCGTCCGGGGCTCGACGGCGCCCCCGCGGGCCACGTGGAGCCCGAGCGCCAGGAAGACGAGCGCGGTCGCCGCCGCGATGGCGAGCGAGAGCGGCGCCGCCCAGCGGCGCGCGCGCACCAGGCCGGCCGCGGCTCCCAGGTAGGCGAAGCCGGCGATGAAGTTGAACCAGAGGACGAAGGGCACCACCCGGCCGGCGGCGGCCCGGACCTCCGCGGGGCCGAAGAGGACGCGCCCGCCCGAGAGGACCGTCGCCAGGCCGAAGAGCCCCGCCAGCAGCCCCACGGCGGAAAGCCAGCGGGGAGGGGATGCGTGCTTCCGGGCGGGGGGGAGCGTGGTCTCGGTGGCCATGGGCGGCCCTCTCGTCGGCAGGTGCGGTGCGGGTGCCCGGCCGATCCAGTTGCCGGTGAATACTTACCAACGTATCGCGAGGTCCATGACCGCGCGCAAGCCCGCTCCCTCGCGGCGACGGGAGATCCCCGCCGCCGCCCCGAAGATCATCGCCGAGCAGGGGCTGGGCCGCTTCATCCTGGGGCGGATCGAGGTGGCCCGGGAGCACCCGGGCGCGGTCCGCCTGGTGGGCTCCGAGCAGCTGGCGCAGGCGGAGGTGGACGTGTCGAAACACTCCCGGAAGCACGTCGCCGCCGCCGCGCTCGTCCTGGTCGCCGGCCTTCCGCCGACCGCCCTCGTCCTGGCCCGCCCGGAGCAGAGGCCGACCATCGGCCCGCGCACGCCTTCGCCGCCTCATGCGGGGCGTGGACTCGTGGCGCGCCGCCTCGCAATACAGGGAAGCGCCCCCTGAACGTGGAGCCGTCATGAAGAAGAGCCGCTCGAAGGACGAGTCGCCCTCGGCGCTGATCGACGCGAGGATCGAGGAGCTGGGCGACTGGCGCGGCAAGACGCTGTCCCGGGTGCGCGCCCTGATCAAGCAGGCGGACCCCGAGGTGGTCGAGGAGTGGAAGTGGAGAGGCGTCCCGGTGTGGTCCCACGGCGGGCTCATCTGCACCGGCGAGACGTACAAGAGCGTCGTGAAGGTGACCTTCTTCAAGGGCGCCTCGCTGAAGGACCCCTCGCGCCTCTTCAACGCCAGCCTCGAAGGCAACGCCAGG
Organism: Myxococcales bacterium; assembly: GCA_021848865.1. Lineage (GTDB taxonomy): Bacteria > Myxococcota > Myxococcia > Myxococcales > Anaeromyxobacteraceae > JACRMN01. The sequence goes on along the minus strand of JAJZTO010000134.1, from coordinate 5,544 downwards.
CGCGCCATCGACCTCCGCGAGGGCGAGAAGATCGACGAGGAGGCGCTGAAGTCCCTGGTCCGCGCCGCCGTCGCCCTGAACGGGTCCTCGGCGCCATCGCGCTGATCGTGTTCGCGGTCCAGGACGGCCGGCCCGGCGACTGCCAGTCCGGACCCGACCCCCGGGCGCTCGCCACGTCGCCGGTGTCCGGCGCGTCCTAGCGGTAGTCGGTGATCTTCCGCCGCGGCGCGCCCAGCCGCGGCTCGAGGCGGGCCTGGCACCCGGCGCAGAGCACCGCCCAGGGCATGACCTGGAGCCGGCGCGGCGGGATGGGCTCCTCGCACTCCTCGCAGAGGCCGAAGTCCTCCGGAGCGGCCGCCAGGCGCGCCAGGGCCCGGTCGATGCGGGCCAGCAGGTCCGCCTGGCCGCGGTTGCGCTGGGAGGCGAGGACCTGGAGCATCTCGGAGAGGGCCTGCGCGTCCTCGTCGGCGACGCCGGTGCTCGCCGGGTCCTTCCGGTTGGGCTCGATCCGGGCCGGGTCGGCGGCGGCGACGCCGGCCCGCAGCCGGAGGAGCCGCGCCCGGTGCGCGGCGCGCTGCTTCGCGGTCATGCCCTTCCCAGTAGCCCAGCCGGCGTCCGGATGCCAAGGGTCGACCGTCCCGGGCGGGCGGTGCCGGGCACGCGGATCGCGGCTCACCCGACCTTCGACCCCCGCACCAGGCGCGCCATCGCCTCGTGCCCGTCGCGCTCGAGCCCCTCCGCGACGCCGCGGCGGTCGGCCTCGTCCCGGTTCTGGCTCGCCTTCCACTTCCCCTCGAGCCGCGCGATGGTCAGCTCGACGCCGACGATCGCCTTCAGCATGGCGTCCAGGTACTCCGGAGGGGCGTCGGTCACCTTCCACGGCGCGGCGCGCGGCCCCTCGTGCCGATCGGTGAGGCGGGTCACGACGTCGAGGAGCCGCGCCCGGTCGTGGAAGAAGCGCACGCGCCCGTGGGCGTGGATGGCCAGGTAGTTCCAGGTCGGCACCACCCGGCCCGTCCGCCGCTTGGTCTCGTACCAGGACGGCGTCACGTAGGCGTCGGGCCCGAGGAAGACGGCCAGCGCCTCCGTCCCGGGCGGCGTCGCCTGCCACTGCGGGTTGGCGCGCGCCACGTGCCCGACGAGCCGGCCGAGCGGCTCCGGCGTGGGCTCGAGCAGCAGGGGCACGTGGCTGGCGTCGAGGCCGCCCGGCCCCGTCGTGATCAGGGTGGCGAGTCCGGACCGCCGGAGGGTCTCGTGGAGGACGTCGAGCCGCGGCTCGGCGAAGTGGCCGGGGAGGTACATCGCGAGATCCTAGCCGAAGCGGGCCGGCGGGGCTCGCCACCCCACCGGGCGGCCCGCCGTCCCCGGGTCGGCTGCCGGTTGCCCACCGACGATCACACGGCCCGCGCCCGCGCGACTTGACGCCGTCGCCCCCCGCCGACGAGCATCGGTGAGCCGCGCCACGTCCCGGCTCGCTCGCGGAGGGTCGCATGAGGATCGACATCCGGCTCGCCCTGCTCGCCGCCGCGCTCGCCGCGACGGGCTGCGCCTCCAAGGGCGACACCGGTCCGGCCGGCCAGGCCGGCGCGGCCGGGCCCACGGGCCCCACCGGTCCGGCGGGCCCCACCGGCCCCGCGGGCGCGCCGGCGACGCTGGTCTTCGGCACCACGGCGGGAACGGCCGCGGAAGGGAACGACCCCAGGCTGTCGGACGCGCGAGCGCCGCTGGCGGGAAGCCCCTTCTACGTCCAGACCGGGACCGGCTCGCCCCAGGTGGCGAGCCTGAGCATCACGGGCGACGGCGCCTTCGGCGGAGCGGTGTCCGCCGGGAGCGGTGCCTTCACCGGAACGGTGGCCGCGTCCGCGTTCGCGGGAAGCGGCGCGGGGCTCACGAACCTCGGGGCGGCCAACCTGACGGGGACGGTCCCCGACGCGCGGCTGTCGGCGAACGTGCCGCTCCTGGCCGGCAACAACACCTTCGTCGGCTCCAACACCTTCCCCGGGCTCAACCTCGGAGGGCTCCCCCTCCAGAACGTCGGGGCCCCGGCGAGCGCGACCGACGGGGCGACGAAGGCCTACGTGGACGCCGCGCTGGCGCCGCTCCGGCGCATCGGCGGCTACTCGGCGGAGCAGACCGGCGGCCTCCTGACGGTCCTGGGGAACGCCTGGACCGACCTGCCGGGCACGCAGGTCACCTTCGCGCTGTCCCAGGCGGTCACCGCCTCGCTGCTCGCGTCCGGCTCGGTGGACGGGGTGAGCTCGACCACGGCGATGCCCACGTGCGGCTTCCGGTTCGTCATCGACGGCGCCGGCTCCGGCGACGCCGCCTGGGGCGACCGGCTGGTGCAGTGCAGTCCGAGCGGCGGCGCCGGCCCGACGTGGTGCCAGTGGGCCATGCAGCGGCAAGTGAGCCTCGCCGCGGGCACACACACCATTTCTCTCCAGCAGGTCGGCTGGTCCGCGGGCGTCGGCTGCCAGGGCGGCGGCGGCGCCTACTCCAACGCGAAGCTGCTGGTCTCGACCTTCTAGCTCCGGGGCCGCGACCAGCTGGATCGCCGGAACGGGCCGCGGCGGCTCAGGGGCACGTCGTCGCCGGCGCCACCAGCGTGCAGCTCGCGGAGCAGCAGGCGCCGGCCGTGCCGTTGGTCGCACTTCCGAGGTCGCACTGCTCGCCCGCCGTCGCGTTGGCGTAGCCGTCACCGCAGTACGAGTTGTGGCACCGGAGGGCGCCGGCTCCCGATGACATGACGCAGGCCGCGCTGTCGACGGTGCCGCCGGTGTCGCACTCCTCGCCCGGCCCGACGATCCCGTCGCCGCAGACCACCGCGCACGCGCCGGAAGCGCAGCTGTAGCCCGTGGCACAATCGGGGTTCGAGGCGCAGGTCGTGCGGCACGTGCCGGTCGGGCCGCAGGTGTAGGGAGCGCAGGGAACGGTGCTCCCGGCGTTGCAGGTGCCGGCCCCGTCGCAGGTGGAGGGCGGGGTGGCGACGCCGGACGTGCAGCTCCCGGCCGCGCAGACCGTGCCGGTGGGATAGAGCGCGCAGGCCCCGGTTGCGCCGCAGACGCCCGAGTTGCCGCAGCTGGACTGCGGTGAGGCCGTGCAACCGCTGCGGAGGTTCGTCCCCTCGGGCGCGTTGCCGCAGGTCCCGGTGGCGGTCGTCCCGCCGGTGCCGCACCACCGGCAGGCGCCGGTGCACGCCGTGTCGCAGCAGACGCCGTCGACGCAGAACCCGGTCGCGCACTCGCCGTCCGCCGCGCAGGCGGCGCCCTGCGCCTTGGCGCCGCCGCTGCCCGAGCCGCCGCAGGCGGCGAGCGAGAGCGCGAGGAGCGTGGCGGCGAAGTGGGTGTGACGGACCCGACGCATCGGGGCTCCTCGGGGAGGGGCTGGGACGAGTGGATTGGGAAGTGTGTCCGGCAGGTTGGCATGCGGCGGCTCGGCTCCGCAATGCCACGACCACCCCGGGCGGCGCGCCCCCTCTGCGGTCTCTCCCCTGCCGGGTTGCCGCCGACGGCCCATACACAAAACGTGGATGCCCAAGCAGGGAGTAGCGGCCGGACCGTCCGCCGTGGGCTCCTGCGGAGGCAGGGCCACCGCGATGGAGAAGCGAGCCGCGCGTCGTCCGGCGCGCCGGCTCGGCGACGGACACGCCCCCGGGAGGAAGAGCCATGAGCCGATTCCACGGTACGTTCCACGGTTGGTCCGCCCTCCTCCTGCCCGTGGCCCTCGCGGCCGCGGCCTGCGGGAGCCCGGCCGCGCCGGGCACCGCGGGAACGGCGGCGGCCTCCCGCGCCGACCGGAGCGCCCCGGACTCCTCCCGCTTCTGGATCGGCGACGTCGGGCCCGCCGACGGCCCGCTCGACCTGGGCCCGAAGCAGTACCCGTTCATCTGCGGCACGGTGGAGTCCGGGCTGGGACAGCCGGTGGTGGACAACACCGCGGGGCGCGGCAACGCCGTCTTTCCCGAGACCGGGGGCGCGCCCGACTTCACGGCGGCGCCGGTGGGCTACAGCGAGCGCTGCGGCCTGCCCACCCGCGTCGACTACTACTACTGGGACGGACCCGCCCGCGACTTCCGGCCGTTCGACCGGCCACGATGTTCGCCTCGCCCCCCGCCGGCCTCCAGGTCATCGAGGTGAAGGGGAAGCCCGCCCCCTTCGTGGTCCGCGTCGAGACCGGGACGCTCGACCGGTTCCTCTACACCATCGCCATGCTGGCGCCGTGGCCCGAGTCGACGGCGACCCCGGCGGCGCTGGAGAACGGGGCCTGGAACCGCAAGCTCGTCTACTACTACCGCGGCGGCGTCGGCATCGGCCACTGGCAGGGCCTGGCGGCCTGGCGCGGCGGGCTCTGGGGCGCCGAGCGCGCCGTCTTCCCGCTGCTCCTGCAGCAGGGCTACGCCATCGCCACCTCCTCGGGCAACGAGACCGGCGTCCACTACAACCTGCGGCTCGCCGAGGAGGTCATGCTGATGGTGAAGAGGCACCTCACCGCGACCTACGGCAGGCCGACCTACACGGTGGGGCTGGGCGGCTCGGGCGGCGGGATCCAGCAGTACGTCATCGGCCAGAACCACCCCGGCCTGCTGGACGCCGGGATCCCCATGTACTCCTACCCGGACATGGTCACCCAGACCATCCACATCGGGGACTGCAACCTGCTCGAGCAGTACTTCCTCGAGGACGTCATGACCAAGGGCGCGGGCTCCCGGTGGGCGGTCTGGAGCCGGCGCCAGTGGATCGAGGGGCTGAACGCCAGCGACACGGTGAGGAACTCGGTGTTCGGCACGCCGGGCTCGAGCGAGTGCATCCAGGGCTGGTTCTTCGCCGAGCCCCTGGCCATGAACCCGATGTTCACCGACCCGGACTACTTCACCGAGCTGGCGCGCTACCGGTACCCGGCGTCGGTGGTCTCGGCCATCCGCTGGACCCACTGGAACGACCTCCAGAACATCTACGGCGTGGACGCCCACGGCTTCGCCCCCATCCCCTTCGACAACGTCGGCGTGCAGTACGGCCTGTCGGCGCTGACCGGCGGCCGGATCACGCCCGACGAGTTCGTCGAGCTGAACGGCTGCGTCGGGAGCTGGAAGGAGCAGGACCAGTACGTCGGCTGGAACCCCTACGCCGATCCCTTCGACTCGCGGAACATGAACCGGGATCCGGTGGCCTGCCGGCTGCCGCCCGGCGCCGGGTGGGCGCCGAGCCCGCGCCGCACCGGGGACCTCTCGGCCATGCAGCGGGCCTACGACTCGGGCCACGTGTTCACGGGCGAGATCGGGATCCCGCTCATCGACCTGCGCCCCTACCTGGAGCCCCGGCTCAACATGCACAACGCCCGGCAGTCCTTCTCGGCCCGGGCGCGCATGCGGGAGGAGCGGGGGAACGCCCGCAACCAGGTCATCTGGTTCACCGGGAGCGAAGCGGACATCCCGGCCCGGATCGTGGACGCGATGGGCGTCCTCGACACCTGGCTCACCACCGGGCGCAGGCCGGCCGGCTTCGTCGACAAGTGCACCGACGCCGCCGGCACGCTCATCGCCTCCGG
>JAJZTO010000133.1:7082-7376 GCA_021848865.1 Myxococcales bacterium | reverse complement strand
GGCGCGACCTTCTCGCCCGCGAGCAGCGCCTCCACGAAGGCGTGGTACTGCCCCTCGTCGAAGGGGAGGTTCAGGTAGTCGTCCCCCCGCCCCTTGCCGTAGCGGCTGCGGGCGTAGGCCACCTCCCCGTCGACCGAGTCGGCGGCGACGATGGGGGCGATGGCGTCGTAGAAGTGCAGCCGGCCGCCGCACAGGGCGGCGATCTCCGCCGCCAGGGCGTCGCCGGTGAGCGGCCCGGTGGCGACGATCACCGGGCCGGGGCCGGGCGGGAGGGCCGTGGCCTCGCCCCGCACC
>JAJZTO010000133.1:0-7072 GCA_021848865.1 Myxococcales bacterium | reverse complement strand
TGACGAGCGGCTCGGCCTCGAGGCGGGCGGTGACCCGCGCGCTGAAGCGCTCCCGGTCCACCGCCAGGGCGTCGCCCGCCGGGACCCGGGTCTCGTCGGCGCAGGCCAGGATCAGGCTGCCGAGCCGCCGCAGCTCCTCGTGGAGCAGCCCGACCGCGTTCTCGGGGTTGTCGGACCGCAGCGAGTTGGAGCAGACCAGCTCCGCCAGGCCGGGGAGCAGGTGGGCCGGCGAGCGCCGCTCCGGCTTCATCTCCCACAGCTCCACCGGCACGCCGGCCCGGGCCAGCTGCCAGGCGGCCTCGCTGCCGGCCAGCCCGCCGCCGAGGATGGTGACGCGATCGTCCACGCGGGAGGGTTCCTGCTCCGGGGAGGCGCCGCGCGCAAGCCCGATGGCGGGCCCGGCGCGGGGCGCGGTCACTCCTGCTTCATCACCAGGAACTTGTACTCGCCCAGCTCCGCCTGGCCCGCGGTGTAGAGGACCTCGACGATGGTGCGGTAGGGCACCCGCTTGTCGGCGATGACGTTCACCCGCCCGGTGAAGGGGTGGCCGGGGTTGTACCGGGCGATGTACTTCTGCTTGTCCACTTCCTTCTTCAGGGCGTCGTAGAGGGCGCCGACGTAGAAGCTGTCCGGCTTGCCGCCCTCCTTGGCCTCCACCGGGATCCAGCCGTTCCGGAGCCGGACCGCCGCCCGGTCGTTCACCGCCAGCTCCCCCAGCGTCACGGTGACGGCGACGTTGTCCTGCGGCTGCACCTGGGTGGTGGACTGGGGGATCCTCAGCTGCTCGCTGATGTTCACGTTCAGCGAGCTGGCCGAGTAGGACTTGAGCAGGAACACCAGGAGGATGGTCATCATGTCCATCATCGCCACGATGTTCAGCTCTTTGATCTCCTCGGACCGGGCCCGGGCGGCGCGGCGCGCCTTGCGGAAGTCCCGCTCGTGCTTGAGCCGGGCGAGCTGCTCGTCGGTGGGCGGCGGCGGCGTGGACGGGCGCGGGGGCATGGCTCTCAGCCGATGAGCGACAGCGAGACGTCGAAGAACAGCGGCTTGCGCTCGACGCTGCCGTCCGCCTTCGGGACCTTGGCCTCGCGGCAGGCGTCCATGGTCTGCACCAGGACGTCGTAGGGGACGTCCTCGTCGGCCGATAGGATGAGGTTGGTCTCGGCGGGGTACCGCTCCTTGATCCGCAGCATCTGGGCGGTGAGCGAGGCGTAGTCGTAGCGGCCGTCGGCCCGGAGCGGGACCGTCGGGGGCTGCTTGCGGTCCACCGCCGCCTGGTCGGCCGGGCCGCCCAGCACGCCGCCGGCGCCGGCCACGTAGAAGCCCTGCTTGCCGATGGCCACGGTGAGCAGGAGCCGCGGGGTGTTCTCGCCCGCCGCGGCGGCGTCGCCGCCGATGCGGGGCGCCGAGACGTTCACCACGCCGAAGGCCACCAGCCCGGTCATGCTGAGCAGCATGAACATCACCAGGTTGGTGACGATGTCCAGGTACGGGACGATGTTCAGCTCGCCCGCGTGCTCCTCGTCGTGGATGCGCCTGCGCATGCCGGCCCGGCCCCCGCCCTAGGCGCTGCGCGCCTCGTCGAGCGGGTTGGGCTCGCCCGAGCCCCGCCGCGCCAGCATGTTCTCGAGCCGGAGGGCGTGGAACTCGATCTCCTCGATCATCGACTTCGACTTCAGCGTCAGCAGCAGGTGGGCCACGATGCAGGTCACCGCGATGGTGAGCCCCAGGGCGGTGTTGTTCATGGCCTCGGAGATGCCCTTGGAGAGCATCGCCTGCTTCACGTCGGGGCTGGCCGCGCCCAGCGACTTGAAGGTGCCGATGAGGCCGGTGATGGTGCCGATGAGGCCGAGCAGCGTGGCGATGTTGGCCAGCGACCAGAGCGAGCCGATGCGCTTGGACACCAGGGGCGTGACCTCCAGCACCGCCTCCTCCAGCGCCCGCGCCACCTCCTGCTCGCCCCGGTTGGACCGCGCCAGCCCGGCCCGCACCACCCGTGACAGCGCCGCCCGGGGCGCCGCGCCGCAGTACTTCAGCGCCTTCTCGGTGTCGCCGATCATCACCAGCTTCTGGATCCCGTCCATGAAGGGGCCGGCGTTCACGTTCAGGCGGAAGGCCAGCGCCACGGTCCGCTCGACGATGATGGCGACGGCCACCGCGGAGGCGGCCAGGTTCACGATCATGAACGGGCCGCCGGTCTGGATGAACTCGGCGAGGCTCTGGATCACGGATGACCTCCCACCTACCTGCACATACAGGTGCCTGGAATTCGTAGGGTTTTCCCTGTAGCAGCCACCCGTCGGGGTGTCAAGGCGGCTGCGCACCCGCGCGCGGGCCCAGGGGCGACCGGGCCCTCCGCCGGGCCCACCGGCGCGGCGGGCCCCGCTCGCCGCCTCAGGCGCCCGGCGCCGCCGCCCCCGCCGGCTCGGCCGCCCGGCGGTAGCCGCACTCCTTGTCGGGGCAGGCGATGAAGGGGCCGTCCCGCTTCGAGTACTTCTCGACCAGGTAGGCGCCCCCGCACTGCGGGCACTTCTCGTTGCGCGGCCGGTCCCAGCTCAGGAAGTCGCAGCCCGGGTAGGAGGAGCAGCCGTAGAAGCTGCGGCCGCGCTTGGAGCGCCGCTCGCTGATGTAGCCGCCGCAGCCCTTGGGGCAGGTCACGCCGATGGACATGGGCCGGGAGGTCTTGCACTCCGGGTAACGCGAGCAGGCCAGGAAGCGGCCGAAGCGGCCGCGCTTCACCACCATGGGCGAGCCGCAGGTCGGGCACTTCTCGTCGGTGGTGATCTCCTCCTCCTTCACCGGGACGACGGCGCCGTTCTCGCGGACGAAGTTCATGGTGTTGCGGCACTCGGGGTAGCCGGAGCAGGCCAGGAACTCCCCCATGCGCCCCCACTTGATGACCATGGGCTTGCCGCACTTCTCGCAGACCAGGTCGGTGGGCTCGGCGGTGCCCTTCTTGCCGGGCTTCTTCCGGGCCGCCTCCAGGTCCTCCTCGAAGGTCTTCCAGAAGCCGCCCAGCACCTCCTGCCACTGCGCCGTCCCGTCCTCCACCTCGTCGAGCCGCTCCTCCATCCCGGCGGTGAAGGCCACGTCCATCTCGCGCGGGAAGCCCTCCACCAGCCAGTCGGTCACCAGGAAGCCCAGCTCGGTGGGCTTGAAGACCTTCTCCACCTTCTCGACGTAGCCCTTCTCCTGGATGACGTCGAGGATCGCGGCGTAGGTGGAGGGGCGGCCGATGCCCTTCTCCTCCAGCTCCTTCACCAGCGACGACTCGTTGAAGCGCGGCGGCGGCTGGGTGAAGTGCTGCTCCGGGTCGAGCTTGCGGAGCTCGAGCGCCATCCCCGCCTCCAGCGGCGGCAGCGCCCGGTCCTCGGCCTTCTCCCGCGGCTCGCCGTTCTCCCCCTTCTCCGGCTCCGCTCCGGCCTCCTCCTCCGGCGGCCGGGCCCCGTAGACGGCCAGGTAGCCGGGGAACTTCAGCACCGAGCCGGTGGCCCGGAAGGTGGCCCGGCCGGCGGCCACGTCGGCGGTGGTCTGGTCGTAGACCGCCGGCACCATCTGGCAGGCCAGGAAGCGGTTCCAGATCAGCTCGTAGAGGCGGAACATGTCCCGCTCGCCCATGGCCTCGAAGAAGGGCGCCACCCGGGCCGGCGTCCACTCCATGCCGGTGGGGCGGACCGCCTCGTGGGCCTCCTGCGCCGCCTTGGCCTTGGTCCGGAAGACGTTGGGCTGCTCCGGCAGGTGGTCCTTCCCCCAGGTCGCGGCCACGTAGGCGCGCGCCGCGTCCACCGCCTCGGTGGAGAGCCGCACCGAGTCGGTGCGCATGTAGGTGATGAGGCCCACCGAGCCCTCGTCGCCCAGCTCGATGCCCTCGTAGAGCTTCTGGGCCAGGGTCATGGTCTTCTTGGCGGTGAAGCCCAGCCGGTTGGCCGACTCCTGCTGCAGCTTGGCGGTGGTGAAGGGCGGCGGGGCGTTGCGGCGGCGCTCCTTGCGCTCCACCGCCGCCACCGTGAAGCGCTCCTTCGCCAGCTCCTCCACCAGGGCGCGGGTGGTGTCCCCGTCCTTCAGGTCGGCCTTCTGGCCGTCGAGCTTCACCAGCCGGGCGCGGAACTCCGGCGGGAGGCGGGCCGCCAGATCGGCCTCCAGCGTCCAGTACTCCACCGGCTGGAAGGCCTTGATCTCCCGCTCGCGCTCCACCACCAGCCGGACCGCCACCGACTGCACCCGGCCGGCGGAGAGCCCCCGGCGCACCTTGTCCCAGAGGATGGAGCTGATCTTGTAGCCCACCAGCCGGTCGAGGATGCGGCGCGCCTGCTGCGACTCGAACTTCTTCCGGTCGAGGGCGATGGGCTCGGCGATGGCCTTCTGGATGGCGTTCTTGGTGATCTCGTGGAAGAGGACGCGCCGGACGCGGTCGTCGCCGCCCTCGGCCCCCAGCTCCTCGGCGATGTGCCAGGCGATGGCCTCCCCCTCGCGGTCGGGGTCGGTGGCCAGGAAGACGCTCGAGGCGCCCCGCGCGGCCCGCTTGATCTCCGAGAGCACCTTGGCCTTGCCCTTGATGACCTCGTAGGTGGGCTTGAAGCCGTCGGCGACGTCCACGCCGTCCTTGGACTTGGGCAGGTCCTTCACGTGGCCCACCGAGGCCCGCACGTCGTAGCCGCGCCCCAGGTACTTCTTGATGGTCTTGGCCTTGGCCGGCGACTCGACGATCACCAGGCTGGCGCCGCCGCCCGGCGCCTTGCGGGCGGCCCGCGCCGGCGCCGCCGCGGCGGCCTTGGCCGCTCGCTTCGGGGCCGCCGGGGGTGGGGAAGCCTTCTTCGCCGTCGTCTTGGCCATCGGGTCCCTTCTTCGTCCGCTTCCTGCGTGGGTATCCTTTAATGCGGCGACCGGCGGAGGTACCGCTGGCCGGGCCGCTGCTCGGCCAGGCCCTCCACCTCGAGCTGCAACAGCGCCGCCAGGGTCTCGCCGGCGCCGAGGCCGGCGGCCCGGGCCAGCTCGTCGGCGTGGCGCGGCGTCCTGGAGAGCGCCGCCAGCACCGCCGCCGGCCCCGCCGGGAGCCCGGCCGGGATCGCCGCCGCGCCGAGCGGCAGCTGCGCCGGCCCGCCGAGCCCCAGGGCGGCCAGCACGTCGGCGGCCCCGGCCGCGAGGCGCGCCCCGCCCCGCAGCAGCTCGAGGGGGCCGGACGAGAGGGGGTTGCCGGCCTCCCCGGGCACGGCCATCACCGGCACCTTCTGCCGCCGCGCCCATTCGGCGGTGATGAGCGCGCCGCTCCCGGCCGCGGCCTGCACCACCACCACCACGTCGCAGAGGGCGCTGACCAGCCGGTTGCGGCGCGGGAAGGCCGCCGGGCGCGGCTCGGCGCCGTCCTCCAGCTCGGAGAGCAGCGCGCCCCCCGCCTCCAGGATGCGCCGGAACAGCTCCCCGTGCTCCGGGGGGTAGGCCACGTCCACGCCGGTCCCCAGCACCGCGACGGTGTGGCCGCCGGCCTCGAGCGCCGCCCGGTGGGCCTCCCCGTCCACGCCGCGGGCGCCGCCCGACACCACCGAGACGCCGGCCCGCGCCAGCCCGCCGGCGATGTCGCGCGCCATGGCCCGGCCGTACTCGTCGCAGGCCCGGGCGCCGACCACCGCCGCGCGCACGCGCCCGGGGTCGCCGAGCTCGCCGCGCACCCGGAGCCGCTCGGGCGCGCCGTCGATCGCCGCGAGCCTCGGCGGGAAGCCGGCCTCACCGCGCAGGATGGTCCGCGCCGACGCCATGAGGCCCGGCCATATACTCGCCGGGTCGGACAGCGTCAAGCCGCGGCCCGTTCAGTTGCTCCCGGTCCCGGCCGCCGCGGCGCGCATCACCACCCGGTCCCCGGCGAACAGCTCGCGCAGGCTCTTCACCACCAGCGCGGTCGAGAAGTGGGCCCTGGCGTCCACCACCAGCAGCTCGCCGATGTCCTCGGACGGGAAGCGGCGGTCCTCGGGGATCGAGAGGTTGTCCACGTCGAGCGGCTGCCCGTAGGGGTCGCCGGCGCGGGTGACGGTGAAGGTGTTCCCCTCCTCCACGCCGTCGGACCGCCCCAGGTCCACGAAGACCAGGTGGTGCTCGCCGGACAGCCAGGTGGCAGGCACCACCGAGGAGACGACGCGCCCGTCGAGCCGCCGCGCGTTGGGGCGGCGGGCGATCAGCTTCACCGGCTTCTCCGCCGGCCCGCCGACGTGGTCGCCGCGCTCGATGGCGTCGATGGCGCGGGTGACGACCAGCGTGGTGATCTTCCCGTCCTGGGCCACGGCCTTGGCGTCGCCGACGATGGTGGTCTGGTAGCCGATCCGGGCGCGGGTGACGGGGTGGTCCACCGGGCGGGTGGTGCGGAACAGGGTGTAGGTCTGGCCGATCTTCACCGACGCCGGGTCCTGGAAGGCGGCGTAGATGCGGTCCTGGACGGTGAGCAGCTCCTTGTCCTCGAAGGCCCCGCGGATCACGCCGGCCTCCTTCACCTCCCGCTCGGTCATGAAGGTGTCGCGCCGCGCCAGCGTGCCCTTGGGGGCGACGTAGCCGATCTTGTAGGGACCGGCGACGGCCACCGCGTCCTCGTCGCCGTAGTCCTGCCCCTTCTTCATGTCGGCCTTGGAGAAGTCCTCCAGCTCCTTGGGCGGCGTCAGCTCCTCCTCCGGCCCCTCGGCGCCGGCCACCGCCGGCACCGGCTCGACGCGGGCCGGGGCCTCCTCGGCGCCGGGGAAGAACCGGATGGCGTTGCCCGGGTAGATCCAGTGCGGGTTGGTGATCTCGGGGTTGTAGGACCAGACCTTGGGCCAGTACCAGGGGTTGTTCAGGAAGCGGCCGGAGAGGTCCCAGAGCGTGTCGCCGGGCTTGACGGTGTAGACGTCGGGCGGGGGCACCGCCCCGGCGGCCGGGACCGCGGCCGCGCCCTCCACCGGCGCCGGGGCCTCGGCGGGCGGCGCGGCGTCTTCGGCCGCGCCCTGCGCGGCGTCGGCCGGGCCCAGCGCGGCGTCGGCCTGGCGCTGCGTGGCGGCGTCGGCCGCCTGCGCGGTGTCTCGGGCCTGCCGCGCGGACTCCAGCGCGCCCGACT
>JAJZTO010000132.1 GCA_021848865.1 Myxococcales bacterium | reverse complement strand
CGCCGCCAGGGCGTTGGCCACCGCCACGCCGGCGTCGTCCCGCGACCGGATGCCGATGGCCACCTTGCCGCCGGCCGCGCGCCGCGCCGCCGCCACGCCGGCCTCCACCTCGGTGGGGAGCGCGCCCCCGCCGGTGTCCGAGAGCAGGACCGCCTCGGCGCCGGCCCGGGCCGCCGCCACCACCGCCTGCACCGGCAGCGCCTCGCCGGCGCGCAGCCCCGCGAAGTAGTCGCCCAGGTCCACCAGCGGCTCGCGCCCGGCCCGCCGGATCGCCCGCACCGCGGCCCGGAGCCGGGACTCGAGCCGGGGCGCGGCCCGCCCCCGGCCGCGCCACACCGAGGCGGCCAGCGTCACCGCGCCGGCGCCGCTGCGCAGCGCCGCCTCCAGCTCGCGGCGGTCGCGCGCCGGGTCGTCGGAGAGCCCGGCGCAGGCGCAGAGCCGGGCCCGGCCCAGGTCCAGGCGCCGCGCCTCGCGGAACAGGTCGGCGTCGGCGGCGCGGGCGGGCCAGCCGGCCTCGATCCAGGCCACGCCCAGCTCGCCGAGCCGCAGCGCGATGCGCAGCCGGTCCCGGGTGGCGAACTCCACCCCGGCGCTTCGCGTCCCCTCGCTGAGCGTGGCGTCGTACACCCGGACCTTCACCTGGCCTCCACCGCGGGGGCACCGCCCCGGGAGACCGACGCTAGCCCAGCTCCGCCGGGGCGTCGAGCCGCACGCGCCGTGGCGCGGCCGCGGCGATGGACCTATCCTGCGGCCGGCGGAGGCCGGCGGGGCCCGGCGCGGGGAGGCGGCATGCGGCACGTGCTCATCGACGGCGACACCCTGGCGCTGGAGGAGGTCGCGGCGGTGGCCCGGGGGGAGGCCCGGGTGGAGCTCGCGCCCGCGGCGCGGGAGCGGGTGCGCGCCGCCCGGGCGCTGGTCGAGGCGCGCCTCTCCGACGGCGAGGCCCACTACGGGATCAACACCGGCTTCGGCACGCTGGCCGAGGTCCGCATCGGCGGCGCCGACCTGGAGAAGCTGCAGCGCAACCTCGTCCTCTCCCACGCCGCCGGGGTCGGGCAGCCGCTCTCCGCCGCCGAGGCCCGCGCCCTGGTCCTGCTCCGGGCCAACGTGCTCGCGAAGGGGCTCTCCGGCGTCCGGGAGCCGACGCTCGACCTGCTGGTGGAGCTGCTGAACCGGGGGGTGGTCCCGGTGGTCCCGGAGCGCGGCTCGGTCGGCGCCTCGGGCGACCTGGCGCCGCTGGCGCACCTCGCGCTGGTGCTCATCGGGGACGGGGAGGCCTGGCACGGGGGCGAGCGGCTGGCGGGCGGCGAGGCGCTGCGCCGCGCCGGCCTGCGTCCGGTGGTGCTCGCCGCCAAGGAGGGGCTGTCCCTGGTGAACGGCACCCAGGCGATGACCGCGGTCGGCGTGCTGGCGCTGCTCCGGGCCGAGCGGCTCTCCCGCGTCGCCGACGTCGCCGGCGCCATGGCGCTGGAGGGGCTGCTCGGCTCCCACCTGCCCTTCGGCGCCGAGGTCCAGGAGGCCCGCGGCCAGGTCGGGCAGGCCGCCGCCGCGGCCCACCTCCGGGCGCTGCTCCAGGGCTCGCCGCTCAACGCCTCGCACCAGGGGCCGGGGTGCCAGAAGGTGCAGGACCCCTACTCGCTGCGCTGCATGCCGCAGGTCCACGGCGCCGCCCGGGACGGGATCGCCTTCTGCCGCGGCGTGCTGGCGCGGGAGGCGAACGCCGCCACCGACAACCCGCTGGTCTTCCCGGCCTCGGGCGCCATCGTCTCGGGCGGCAACTTCCACGGCCAGCCGGTGTCGCTGGCGCTGGACGTCCTGGCCATCGCCGCCTCCCACCTCGCCGCCGTCTCCGAGCGGCGCGTGGAGCAGCTGGTGAACCCGTCGCTCTCCGGGCTGCCGCCCTTCCTGGCGCGCGAGCCGGGGCTGGACTCGGGCTACATGATCGCCCAGGTGACCAGCGCCGCGCTGGTCTCGGAGAACAAGGTGCTGTGCCACCCGGCCAGCGTGGACTCCATCCCCTCCTCGGCCGGCCGCGAGGACCACGTCTCCATGGGCATGGCGGCGGCGCTCCAGGCGCGGCAGGTGGTCGAGAACGTGCGCACCTGCCTGGCGATCGAGCTGCTGGTGGCGGCCCAGGCCCTGGAGCTGCGCCGGCCCCTGCGCTCCTCGGCCCCGGTCGAGGCGGCCCACGCCGTGATCCGCGCGGCGGTGCCGCCGCTCGACGGCGACCGGGTGCTGCACCGCGACGTCGAGGCGGTCTGCCGCCTGGTGGACGAGGGCCTCCTCGATCCCCGAGGCGACGAGGGCCCGGGCCCGCCCCGCTCCTAGGCCGCGCGCCTCGCGCCCAGGCAGAGCGCCTGGTTCAGCGCCACGATGGCCTTCTTGTAGTCGGCCCGCTCGATGACGAACTGCATGTTCACCTGGCGGTAGGACTGGGAGACGCAGTTCACGTTGACCTGGTTGTCGGCCAGCACCTGGGCGGCCCGGGCCAGCACGCCCGGGATGGCGATGTTCGAGCCGATGACGCAGACGATGGCGGCGGGCTTGGTGGTCACCACCTCGTACCGGTTCTCCAGCTCCTCGACGAAGGCCGAGGTCACCGCCCGGTCCCAGACGACGTGGGCGATGGAGTTCGCGTTGGTGGCCTTGGTGATGTACGAGATCCCGAAGCGCCGGAAGATCTCCAGCAGCTCCAGGTCGAACCCCACCGTCCCCACCATCGACGGGTCGTGGATCTCCACCAGCGTCACCTTGTCGCTGCCGGCGATCACCTCGATGCGGGCCTTCTCGCCCACGAACTCCTTGGTGATGAGCGTGCCCGGGTGGTCCGGCTCGAAGGTGTTCTTCAGCCGGATGGGGATGCCCGCCAGCTCCATGGGCTTGGCCGCCTTGGGGTGGATGGCCTCCATGCCGACGTCGGCGAGCTGGTCGGCCACGTCGTAGTTGGTGGCCCCCACCGTCACCGTGTTCCCGGCCCCCACCAGCGCCGGGTCGGCGGAGGAGAGGTGGAACTCCTTGTGGATCACCGCCTCGCCCGGGCGGATCTCCACGGCGATCTTGCTGAAGGTGACCTCGGAGTAGCCGCGGTCGAACTCCCGCATGATGCCTTCCACGCCCTTGGTGTAGCCGGTGGCCACCACCACCTGCTTCTGCGGGTCCACGCCCCGGAAGCTCTTGTGGATGCGCTCGTCGATGCTGAGCGGCTCGTCGTCGTCGAAGCCGGAGAGGTCGAGGAGCAGCGCGCGGATCCCCCGGGCCTTCAGGATCTCCACGCTGTTGAAGGCGCTGTGGGTCTCGCCGATGGCCGCGAGCATCTCGCGGGCGGCGAGCAGCAGGCTCTCGCGCTTCAGGTAGCCGCTGGCCAGCACGTGGCGCATCGAGTCCAGGTAGTCCTTGAGCCCGGCCATCCGCCGGTCGATGAAGGCGTCGGCCACCTCGAGCGGCAGCCCGAGCCCGGAGAAGCCGGCGTTGATCTCCTTGAGGCGGGCGGTGAGGCCGTCCAGGGCGGCCCCGTAGTCGTCCCCGCCGGCGAACTTGGCGTAGATGCCCTTCTCGCCGGTCTTCTTGTGCTCGAGGAGCTGGTTGGTGACGCCGGCGTAGGCCGAGACCACGTAGACGCGGCCGTACACGCGGTCCGGATCGCGCAGCACGATGTTCGACAGGACGTCGCCGAAGGCGGACATCGAGGTTCCGCCGATCTTCTCCACGGTGATCATGTTCGGTTCCCGGGTTCGCTGGGGGGTAGCGAAAGTACGCAAGAATGGGGGCGCCGGGCAAGCTCCCCGATCACCCGCCGCGCGCGACCGCGAGCCGCACCGCCCGGCGCAGCCCGGCGTACCGGAGCCGCTCCAGGGCCTCCTCCGGCGCGAACCAGCCCCACGCCACGTGCTCCTCGCCGAGCCGCGGGACGAAGCCGGCCGGGAGCCGCGCCGCGAAGGCGCTCTCCCGGGCCACCAGCGCCCCGCCCAGCCGCGCCGCCACCGCCGGCTCCAGCCCGAAGGCGTGCTCGTAGCCGAGCGCCACCACCGCCGCCTCGGCGCCGGTCTCCTCCGCCAGCTCGCGCCGGGCGGCCCCGGCCGCTCCCTCGCCCGGCTCCACCCGCCCGGTCACCTGCTGCCAGAAGCCGCCCCGGGCCTCGGCCCGCCGCAGCAGCAGCACCCGGCCCGCCGGGTCGAGCCCCACCACCGAGACGGTGCGCGGCGGCTCCGGGGCGTCGGCCCGCTCCCGCCCCAGGAGCCCCGGCAGCCAGGAAGCCAGCCGCTCCTCCACCTCGGCGAGCGGCGGCGCGGCCCGTCCCCGCTCGCGCAGCTCCCGGGCCAGGCTGGTCACCCCCAGGCGCGGGTCGGCGATGCCGCAGGGGACGATGGCCTGGAAGTGCGCCAGGTCCGGGTCGGCGTTGAAGGCGAAGCCGTGGCTCGTCACCCAGCGCGAGAGGTGGACGCCGACGGCGCCGATCTTCCGCGTCCCCACCCAGGCCCCGCGGTGCTCGGGGTGGCGCTCCGCCGCCAGGCCGAAGTCGGCGCAGGCGCGGATCATCGCCTCCTCCAGCGCCGCCACGTACTTGCGCACGTCGGGCCGGTCGGCGAGGTCCACCACCGGGTAGCCGACGACCTGGCCCGGGCCGTGGTAGGTGACGTCCCCTCCCCGGTCGGTGTGGTGCAGCTCGAAGCCCTGCTTCTCGAGCCAGGCCGGCGAGGCGAGGACGTTGGCGGTCCCGGCGCCGCGCCCCAGCGTCAGCACCGGCGGGTGCTCCAGCAGGAACAGGTGGTCGGTCCCCGGCGGATCGCCGGGCCGCAGCCGGGCCGCGGCCAGCTCCATGAGCCGGAGCCCGTCGGCGTACTCGACGCGCCCCAGCTTGTGGACGAGCAGGGTTCGCGGGCGGGACGGGATCGGCCTCACGCCCCCTTCTTCGGCCGCTCCGGGCGGTTCAGGGCGTGGATGGCCTCGCCCATGGCCGCCAGGCAGGCCTCCTGGAAGGCCTCGGGCAGCGTGGGGTGGGCGTGGACCGTGAGGGCGACGTCCTCCAGGGTCGCGCCCATCTCCAGGGCCAGCGTCGCCTCGGCCACGAGGTTCGAGGCCTCGGGGCCGGCGAAGACCGCTCCCAGCAGCCGCTTCGAGGCCCGGTCGGCGATCACCTTCACGAAGCCCTCGGTGTGGCCGATGGCGATGGCGCGCCCCAGGGCGCCGAAGGCGAACTTGCCGGTGATGGGGTCGTGGCCGGCGGCGCGCGCCTCCTCCTCCGACATCCCCGCCACGCCGATCTCCGGGTCGGTGAAGATGGCCCCGGGCATGGCCACCCAGTCGCGCGCCGCCTTGCGCCCGGAGATCACCTCGGCGGCGATCTCCCCCTCCTTGGCGGCCTTGTGGGCCAGGAAGGGCGGGCCGGTGAGATCCCCGACGGCGAAGATGGTGGGCACGCTGGTCTGGTAGCGGTCGTTCACCTCGACGAAGCCCCTGGGGCCGAGCTTCACCCCGGCCCGCTCCAGCCCCAGCCCCTCGGTCCAGGGGCGGAAGCCGACCGCGACCAGGACCTTGTCGCACTCGATCGGCTCCTCCTTGCCCTCCACCTCCGCGAGCAGCACCAGGCTCCCCGACTTGCGGCCGAGCCCCTTGGCCTTGGCGCCGGTGAGCACCCGCACCGCGCGCTGGCGCAGCCCCTTCGCCACCAGCCGCACCGCCTCGCCGTCGATGCCGGTGAGGATCTGCGGCAGCGCCTCCACCACCGTCACCTTCGAGCCCAGCTTGGCGTAGACCGTGCCCAGCTCCAGGCCGATGATGCCGCCGCCGATCACCGCCAGCCGTGGCGGGACCTCGGCCAGGGCCACCGCCTCCTTGGCGCTCCAGACGTCTCCGCCGAAGGGGAAGCCCGGGATCTCGATGGGCCGCGCGCCGGTGGCGATCACGAAGGCCTGGGCCTCGACCCGGTCGGTCCCCTCCTTGCCGCGCACCTCGACGGCCCCCGGCGCCACGAAGGCGGCGGTGCCCTTCAGCACCTCGACGCCGTTCCCCTTGGTGAGCAGCCCCACGCCGCCGACCAGCTTCTTCACCACCTCGTCCTTGAAGGCCCGGAGCCGGACCAGGTCCACCCGGGGCTCGGCGGTGATGCCGCGCGCCGCCGCCCCGCGCGCGTCCTCCACCAGGTTGGCGGCGGCGATGAGCGCCTTGGAGGGGATGCAGCCCCAGTTCAGGCAGACCCCGCCCAGCGACTCCTTCTCGACCAGCGCCACCCTCTTGCCCAGCTGGGTCATGCGGATGGCGCAGACGTAGCCGCCCATGCCTCCGCCGATCACCACCGCGTCGTAGCTCTTCGTGGCCATGGTTCTCCCGAACGGTGCTCGCCGCCCGCCTCAGCGCATCTCCAGGAAGAGGAGGCTGGGATCCTCGAGGACCTCGATGAGGGTGTAGGCGAAGGCGGCGGCGGCGTCCCCGTCCACGATGCGGTGGTCGCAGGACACCG
Organism: Myxococcales bacterium; assembly: GCA_021848865.1. Taxonomy (GTDB): domain Bacteria; phylum Myxococcota; class Myxococcia; order Myxococcales; family Anaeromyxobacteraceae; genus JACRMN01. The sequence continues at coordinate 978 of JAJZTO010000132.1, read as the reverse complement.
ACACGTTCATGACGTCGCGCGCGACGATCTGGCCGTCCCGCACCACCGGCGTGGGCCGGATGCGGTGGACGCCGAGGATGCCGACCTCCGGGAAGTTGATGACCGGGGTCGCCAGGAGGCCCCCCCGGGCGCCCAGGCTGGTGACGGTGAAGGTCGAGCCGGTGAGCTCCTCGGGGCGGGCCCGGCCGGCGCGGGCCGCGGCCGCCAGCCGCTCCAGCTCCCGCGACAGCTCGAGCAGCGTGAGCCGGTCGGCGTCGTGCACCACCGGCACCAGCAGCCCCTGCGGCGTGGCCGTGGCCACGCCGATGTGGTAGCGGCGCCTCAGCCGGATCTCGCTGCGCCCCTCGTCCAGGGTGGCGTTGAGCCAGGGGTGCTTGCGCAGGGCGGCGATGGCCGCCTTGACCACGAAGGGCAGGAAGGTGACGTGGGTCCCGTCCCCTTCCTGCGCCGCGGCGGCGACCCGCGTCTTGACGCGGACCAGCTCGGTGACGTCGGCCTGCTCCACGAAGGTGAAGTGCGCGGCGGTGCGCTTCGACTGGGCCATCCGCTCGGCGATGCGCCGGCGGATGCCGCGCAGCGGCAGCACCTCGTCGCCGTCGGAGGGCGGCGCCGGCGGCGTCCGCGCCGGCAGCAGCTCCTCGAAGTCCCCGGGGCGCTGGGGAGGGGTCGGCGCCGGCGGCGGCGCCGCCTTGCCGTTGCGCCCGGCCCGCGCCGCCTCCAGGTCCTCGCGGGTGACGCGCCCGCCGCGCCCGGTGCCGGCCACCGTGCCGATGGCCACGCCCAGCTGGCGGGCCAGGGCCCGCACCGCCGGCGTCGCCAGCACCCGGCCGCCCGCCGCCGCGACGGCGGGGGCCGCCGCCACCCCCGCCTGCGGCTCGCCGGCGCCGGGTTCCGGCTCGGGCGGGGGCATCCGCTCCCCCGGTCCCAGCTCCGCGGGCGGGAGCTTCTCCGGGTGGACGTCCTCCACCATCTCCAGGA
>JAJZTO010000131.1 GCA_021848865.1 Myxococcales bacterium | reverse complement strand
GCGGCGCAGGCGTCGAGCAGGGCCTGGAGGTTCGTGCCCCCGCCGCTCGCCAGCACCGCGATGCGGATCACCGGACCACCTCGCAGGTGGCCTCGCCCTCGCCCTTCTCGATGCCCCCCACCAGCCAGCTCTCCAGGCCGTGGGCCCGGAGGCTCTCGCGGGCGGCGGGGACGTCGGCCGGCGCCAGCACCGCCACCAGCCCCAGCCCCATGTTGAAGGTGCGGTGCATCTCGTCGCGCGGGACCCCGCCCTCGCGCTCCACCAGGTCGAAGATGGGCGGGCGCGGCCAGCTCCGCTCGTCGAGCACGGCGCGGGTGCCCTCGGGGAGGTTGCGGGGCACGTTGCCCGGGAGCCCGCCGCCGGTGACGTGGGCGAAGGCCTTCACCGGGACCGCCTCGAGGAGCGCCAGCACCTCCTTGGCGTAGATGCGCGTCGGGGTGAGCAGCGCCTCGGCCAGCGTGGCGCCGCCCAGCCCGGGCGGGCGCCAGTCGAGCGGGTGCTTCTCCAGCAGGGCCTTGCGCGCCAGCGAGTAGCCGTTGGAGTGGAGGCCGGAGGAGGCGATCCCCACCACCGCGTCGCCGGGCCGGACCCCGCGGCCGTCCACGATGCGCGAGCGCTCGACGCAGCCCACCGCGAAGCCGGCCAGGTCGTACTCGCCCCGGGCGTAGAAGCCGGGCAGCTCGGCGGTCTCGCCGCCGATGAGGGCGCAGCCGGCCTGCCGGCAGCCCTCGGCGATGCCCTGGACCACCTGCGCCGCCTGCTCCGCCGAGAGCTTCCCGGTGGCGAAGTAGTCGAGGAAGAAGAGCGGCTCGGCCCCCACCACCGCCACGTCGTTGACGCACATGGCGACCAGGTCGACGCCCACGGTGTCGTGGCGGTCGGCGGCGAAGGCCACCTTGAGCTTGGTGCCGACGCCGTCGGTCCCGGAGACCAGCACCGGCTGCTTCCACTTCTGCAGGTCGAGGGCGAAGAGCCCGCCGAAGCCGCCGATCCCGGCCAGCACCTCGGGGCGCAGCGTCTTCCGGGCGTGTGGCTTGATGAGCTCGACGAGCCGATCGCCCTCGTCGATGTCCACGCCGGCGTCGCGGTAGGTCAGGGACATGCCCCCGCTTACCGCGTCGGCGCCGGCCGGCGCAAGCCGTTCCTCGGGCCCACGCGCCCTCCCGCTCCGGCGCGGCGCGGGGTAGCATCGCCCCCTCCATGGCCGGGCCCCAGCCGAAGCGCCGCTTCCCCCGGGTGGACGCCTTCTGGCTGGCGCTCGGGGTCGGGCTCGCCGTCACCCTGCTGCACCTCGCCAGCGCGGCCTCCCGGGCGCGCGACGCCGAGGTGCCGGTGGTGGGCCGGCTGGAGAGCGCGGTGCAGGACTGGGCGCTTACCCGGCTGCGCGGCCCCCGGCGCCCCTCCGGCGAGGTGGTCATCGTCGCCGTCGACGAGAAGTCGGTCCGGGCCGAGGGGCGCTGGCCCTGGAGCCGCGCCCAGATGGCGCTGCTGGTCGACCGGTTGGCCCGGGGCGGGGCCCGGGCGGTGGGCTTCGACGTCGCCTGGTCCGACGCGGACGACGTCCCGCGGCGCCTGGCCCGGGTCACCCGGCTGCTGGAGGACGCCGCCGGGGCCGGGGCGCCGGCCGGTCCGCTCGCCCCGGCGCTGGCGGAGGCCCGGGGCGGCGACCGCCGCTTCCCGGCCGACGTGGACCCCACCGAGCAGCTCGCCGACGCCGTCGAGCGGGCCGGCAACGTGGTGCTGGGCTTCGCCTTCCTCTCCCCGGGCGACGCGCCGCCGGCGGAGCTGGCGGCCTCGGTGGAGAAGGCCCGCTTCTTCCGCTGCGAGGGGCTCCACCTGCGCGGCCCGGACGGCCGGCTGGCGCCGGCGCCCGGCGACCCGGCCTTCGGCGTGCGCTTCGCCGGGGTGCTCCCGCCGGTGGAGGAGCTGCTGTCGGTGGCCGGCGCCGGCGGCTTCTTCGACGTCTTCCCCGACCCCGACGGCGTGCTGCGCCGCTACACCGTGGTGGCGCGGGCCGGCGGCGCGGTCTTCCCCTCCCTGGGGGCGGCGGTGCTGGCCCGGGCCCTGGGCCGGGACGGCGTCGCGGCCCGCATCGTCCCGGTGGGCTCGGGCGGCGGCGACGCGCTCGACCTGGTGCTGGTGGGCGACCGGTTGCTGGACGTGGACGGCGCCGGGCGGGTGGGGCTCGACTACCGGGGACGGTACCGGGACTTCCCCACCTGGTCGGCCACCGACGTGATGAACGGCGTCGTCTCGCCGGCCGAGATCCGCGGCAAGGTGGTGGTGGTGGGCACCACCGCCGCCGCCACCTGGGACCAGCGGGTCACGCCGTTCGACGACACCGCGCCGGGCGTCGTCACCCACGCCACCTTCCTGGAGAACGCGCTCCACGGCGGCCTGCTGCGCCGCTCGCCGGTGGTGCTGCTCGCCGAGCTGGCGGCGATGGCCCTGCTGGCGGTGGGGCTGGCCGCGCTCTTCGCCCGGGTGCGCGGCGCGCTGGCCGCGCCGGCCCTCCTGCTCGCCGCCGCCGCCTGGGTGGGGCTGGCCGCCGCCGCCTACCTCCGCTTCCACGCGGTGGTGGCGCTGGGGCTGCCGCTGCTCGAGATGCTGGGGATGTTCCTGGCCGCCACCACCTGGCGCACCTTCGCCGAGGAGCGGGAGAAGCGCCGCGCCCGCGAGACCTTCAGCCGCTTCCTGGCGCCGGCGGTGGTGGAGGAGCTGCTCGGGCGGGAGGGGTCGCCCCGGCTCGGCGGCGAGAAGCGCGTCCTCACCGTGCTCTTCGCCGACATCCGCGGCTTCACCTCCCTCTCCGAGCGCCTGGACCCGCCGGTGCTGCTGGAGCTGCTGAACGAGTTCCTGGCGCCGATGACCGAGATCATCGTCCAGGACCACCGGGGCACGCTCGACAAGTACATCGGCGACGCCATCATGGCCTTCTGGGGCGCGCCCCAGGAGCAGCCCGACCACCCGCTGCGCGCCTGCCGGGCGGCGCTGGACATGGCGGCGCGGCTCGGCGAGCTGCGCCGGGGCTGGCGGGCGCGCGGCCTCCCCGAGCTCGACGTCGGCGTGGGCATCCACACCGGCCCGATGTCGGTGGGCTTCGTCGGCAGCCAGGACCGCTTCTACAACTACACGGTGCTCGGCGACGCCGTGAACCTGGCGGCGCGGCTCGAGGGGGCCAACCGCGAGTACGGGACCCGCATCCTCGTCTCCCGCTCCACCTGGGAGGCGCTGGGCGGCCGGGCGGTGGGGCGGGAGGTGGACGCGGTCCGGGTGAAGGGCAAGCGCGAGCCGGTGGTGATCCACGAGCTGCTCGCCCTGGGCGAGCCGGACGCCGCGCTGGCCGCCTTCCTCTCCGAGTTCTCCTGGGGGCGCTCCGCCTACCAGGGGCAGCGCTGGGAGGAGGCGATGGCCCACTTCGGCTCCGCCCTGGCCCTGCGGGGCGACGACGCCTGCGCCCGGATGTACCTGGCCCGCTGCGAGGCGATGCGCCGGAGGCCCCCCGGGCCGGGCTGGGACGGCGTCCACGAGCTGGACCACAAGTGACGCGCCGCGGCGCGGGCGTGATCGGCGTCACCGACCGCCGCGGCATCGTTTGACAGGGTGTCGGGGTCCGGGCGAGATCGACCCTCCGAGGACGGGAACATGGCCGAAGAGCCCCTGGCGCAGCGCTTCACCAAGGAGGCCCCCCGGGGGACGGTGCTCTTCCGCGAGGGCGAGCCGGGGCGCGAGATGTTCGTCGTCCAGGCCGGGCGGGTCCGCATCACCAAGCGGGTCGGCGCGGCCGAGACCACGCTGGCGACCCTGGGGCAGGGGGAGTTCTTCGGGGAGATGTCCATCCTGAACAACCGGCCCCACACCGCCACCGCCACGGTGGAGGAGGACGCGAGGCTGCTGGTCATCGACCCCAGGACCTTCGACGCCATGCTCCGCGGCAACGCCGAGGTGGCCATCCGGATGATCAAGAAGCTGGCCGACCGGCTGGAGGAGGCCGACCGCCGGATCGAGCAGCTGCTCCGGCGCGAGGCGGCCGGTCCGGGCGGGGGCGCCCGGTGAGGCTGCGGGTGCTCGGCTGCTCGGGCGGGGAGCTGCCCGGCCACCGCACCACCTGCTTCCTGGTGGACGGCCGGCTGGCGGTGGACGCCGGCGCCCTGACGGCCTCCCTGTCGCTCGGGCAGCTGGCCCGCGTCGACGACGTCCTGCTCACCCACAGCCACTTCGACCACGTGAAGGACGTCCCCCTGGTGGCCGACCTCCTCATGGGGCGGCGCCGGCGCCCGCTGGTGGTCCACGCCTCGACGGAGTGCGCCGCCACGCTGCGCGAGAGCATCTTCAACGGGCGGCTCTGGCCCGACTTCACCCGGCTGCCGACGCGGCGCGACCCGGTGATCGAGATCCGGCCCTTCACCCCGGGGCGCACCATCGCGATCGGGCGCTACACGGTGCGCACCGTCCCGGTGGAGCACCCGGTGGAGTCGGTCGGGTTCCTCCTCTCCGACGGCCGGGCCGCCATCGGCATCTCCGGCGACACCGGCCCCACCCGCGCCTTCTGGCGGCGGGTGAACGCCGAGGAGCGGCTCCGGGCCCTGCTGGTGGAGATGAGCTTCCCGGACGCGCTCCAGGGGCTGGCCGACCTCTCCGGCCACCTCACCCCCCGCACCCTGGCCGGCGAGCTGGCCAAGGTGAACCGGGAGGGCGTTCCGGTGTATCTGTACCACCTCAAGCCGGCGTACGAGGCCGCGCTCCGGCGCGACCTGCGCAAGCTGGCGCTCGACGGCGTCCGCATCCTCGAGATGGGGGACGCCTTCCGCTTCTAGGTGACCATGGCCTGGTTCTCGAAGAACAAGAAGCTCACCGCCGCCGACGGGGCCCAGCCCCAGCCCGCCAAGGGCGAGGTGGGCCTGTGGAAGAAGTGCGACGCCTGCGGCGAGGTGGCCTACACGCAGGACTGGGAGCGGAGCTGGAACGTCTGCCCCTCCTGCGGCGACCACGTGGCCCTGCCGGTGCGCCGCCGCTTCGAGCTGGTCTGCGACCCCGACGGCTTCGAGGAGCTGGACACCGACCTCACCCCGCAGGATCCGCTCGGCTTCAGCGACCAGAAGCGCTACCGCGACCGGCTGAGGAGCACCCTCAAGAAGACCGGGCTGCGCGACGCCTTCGTCTCCGGCATCGGCCGCATCGCCGGCGCGCCGGTGTCGATGGGCTGCTTCGCCTTCGAGTTCATGGGCGGCTCGATGGGCTCGGTGGTCGGGGAGAAGGTGACCCGGGTCTTCGACCGGGCCTTCGAGCGGCGCATCCCGGCGGTGGTCTTCAGCTCCACCGGCGGGGCCCGCATGCAGGAGGGCATCTTCTCCCTGATGCAGATGGCCAAGACCTCGGCGGCGCTGCAGCGCTTTCGCTCGGTGCGCAAGCCCTACGTCTCGGTGATGCTCCACCCCACCACCGGCGGCGTGGCCGCGAGCTTCGCCTGGCTGGGGGACGTGATCATCGCCGAGCCCAAGGCGCTCATCGGCTTCGCCGGCCCCCGCGTCATCGAGCAGACCCTGCGCGAGAAGCTGCCGCCCGGCTTCCAGCGCTCCGAGTTCCTGCTCGAGCACGGGATGATCGACGCCATCGTCCCGCGCGGCGAGCTGCGCGAGAAGCTGACGCGGCTCCTCGGCCTGCTGGGCTGAGCCGCCGCGGCGGAAGGCCGGCGCCGCCGGATGGCCGATCCCATCGCCTACCTCGACTCCCTGAAGCCGCTGTCGATGCGGCTGGGGCTGGAGCGCATGGCGCGCGCCCTCGATTCGCTGGGCCACCCGGAGCGCGGGCTGCGCATCCTCCACGTCGCCGGGACCAACGGGAAGGGCTCGGTCTGCGCCATGGCCGCCGAGGCGCTCCGGCTCGCCGGCCACCGCACCGGCCTCTACACCTCGCCGCACCTGGTGCGCTTCCACGAGCGCATCGCCCTGGACGGCCGGCCCATCGACGACGCCGCCCTGGACCGGGCCATCGCCGCGGTGCGGGCCGCCTGTCCCTGGCACGACGCCGGCGAGGCGGAGCGGCTCACCTACTTCGAGTTCGCCACCCTGGTGGCGCTGGTGCACTTCGCCGGGGCCGGCGCCGGCGCGGTGGTGCTGGAGGTGGGGCTGGGCGGGCGCTTCGACGCCACCAGCGCGGTGCGGCCGCTGGCCTGCGCCGTGAACCGCATCGGGCTGGACCACGTGGAGATGCTGGGCGACACCCTGGCCGCCATCGCCCGCGAGAAGGCCGGCATCTTCAAGCCGGGCGTGCCCGCGGTGGTGGCGCACGCCCAGCCGCCCGAGGCGATGGCGGTGCTGCGGGAGGAGGCGGTCCGGCGCGGCGCCCCGCTCACGGTGGCGCCGGCCGCGTGGGCCGGGCCGGTGGCGCTCCGCGGCCCGCACCAGCGCGGCAACGCGGCCCTGGCGGCGGCCGCCCTGGAGCTGCTGGACCAGGCCGGGCTGGCGGTGCCGCGCGCGGCGATCGCGGCCGGCATCGCCGGGGCCCGGTGGCCGGGGCGGCTGGAGGAGATCGACGGGGTGGTGCTGGACGGCGCCCACAACCCCGACGGCGCCGCGGCGCTGGCCGCCGCGCTCCCGGTCCTCTACCCGGACCGGCCGGTGGAGCTGGTCTTCGGCGTGCTCGCCGACAAGGACCACCAGGGCATGCTGCGGGCCCTGGCGCCGGCCGCCCGCGCCCTGCACCTGGTGCCGCCGGCGACGCCGCGGGCCCGGCCCACCGCCGGCTACCGGGCGCTGGCGGAGCGCGCCGGCCCGCGGGTGGACGAGCACGCGAACCTGGCCGAGGCGCTCGCCTGCGCGCGGCGGGCCGCCGCCGACGGCGCGCTGGTGGTGGTGGCCGGGTCGCTCTACCTGGTGGGAGAGGCCCGGGCGCTGCTGCTGCCGGCGGCCGGCGGGTAGCCGTCCCGGCGGCGCGGAATCTTCCGCAATCGAGGGCCTGCCGCCGCGCCGGTTTCTTCGGGCGCCCATGACCGCGTGCTATCCTCGACCGGTCTCGCCCACGGAGCGCACCATGCGACTCGGACTCGCCTTTTCCGCCGTCTTCCTGGCCGCCGCCGCTCTTCCCGCGCCGGCGCGGGCGGTGGACCTCAACGTCATCACCAAGGTGGAGGTGCGCAAGGAGGGCGGCGCCACCCTGGTCACGATCCAGGGGTCGCGCCCCCCGAGCTTCACCACCTTCTCGATGATGGACCCGCCCCGGTTCGTCATCGACCTCTCCGAGAGCCAGTTCCAGGGGGTCCCGGAGGACGTGCCGGTGGGCGACGAGACCGTCAACGTCGTCAAGAACCTCTCCTACGGGAGCGCCGAGACCTCGATCGCCCGCGTCCTGGTGGCCTTCAACCGCGACGTGGAGCCGCCCGACGTGCAGGCGGTCGGGACCACCCTGGTGGTGCGCGTCGCCGGTCCGGCGCCGGCGGGCGCCGCGGTCGCGCAGGCGGCGCCCACCCCCACGCCGGCCGAGCCGGCGGTCCAGTCCGAGGCCAAGGCCGCCGCCCA
>JAJZTO010000130.1 GCA_021848865.1 Myxococcales bacterium | reverse complement strand
GGGCGAGCAGGATGGCGAGGATGGCGGCGGCGTAGGGGATCCCGGCCACTGCCTGGGTGGCGAGGCCGGCGTCGTCGGGGACGTTCGCCAGGCCTGCGCCGACCAGCAGCGTGGTGCCGACGGTGGCGAGGAAGAGCAGCGGGACGAGGGCCGGCCGCCGCCGGCGCGGCGCGGGGAGCGGCGCGGCCGGGTCCATCTAGCGGGCCCTGGGTCCGGGAACGGCCGGCACCGCCGCCGGCGCCGGCGGGAAGACCGGCGGGCCGGCCGAGAGCTCCGCCGGCGTGAGCTCGCGCACCGTCCGGTTCTCCACCGTGAGGAAGAAGAGGCGCTTCTGCACCTCGCGCCGGTCGTCGAAGGAGAGGTCGCCGGTGGCGCCGGGCACGTTCCGGGCCGCCGCCAGCTGCGCCCGCAGCGCCTCGCGGGTCGAGGCGCCCCGCTCCAGCCCCAGCCGGATGAGCCGGGCGGCGTCGTGGGCGCTGGCCTCCAGGATGGTGGGCGGGTGGCCGAAGCGCTGCTGGAAGCCCTCCACGAACTTCCGGGTCTCGGGCCGCTGCGAGCCGGCGAAGAACCCGTCCACGAAGACGGCGCACTCGACGTACTTGCCGGCCCGCTCCACCAGCTGCGGGTCGTTCCAGCCGTTGGCGCCGAGCAGCTGCACCGGCTGCAGCTCCTCCCGCCCGGTGGTCTTGCGGATCTTGTCCAGCTCGCGGGGGTCGCAGGTGGAGGTGACCACGTCCTCCACCGCCAGCGCCGGCGCCACGTAGCCGACGTTCCGGGCGAAGTCGGGGATGAAGACCGCGTCGAAGTCGGTGACGGGGGCGATCCGGTCGCGCAGCTTCTCCAGCGCCTTGCGCCGGCGGAAGGGGTCCTTCTCCTCCTTCACCAGGGCCTTCACCTGCTCGACGTAGTCGGGGCGCTCGTCCAGGTAGAGCTTGCCCACCATGTCCTTCACCAGCGGCGCGAAGGTGGTGCGGTCGTAGGCGTAGGGCTCGGCGCCGCGGATCTCGCCGCCGCGGGCCTCGACGTCGTCCCAGAAGGCCCCGGCCAGCTCCTGGCCGTAGGGGATGTCGGGGTAGAGCAGGGCGAAGCGCTTCATGGCCCGCGGCCCCATGGCCCAGTCCACCAGCGCCCGGGCCTGGGCCTCGGCGGTGAGCATCACCCGGAAGACCCAGGGGCCGGCGTCGGTGACGTGCTCGGTCTTGGCGAGCGAGAGGAAGGGCAGCTCCAGCTCCTGCGCCGCCTGGGCCGCGCGCGCCGCCTCGGCGTTGGTCACGCCCCCCACCGCCGCCACCGCGCCGTCGGCGAGCGCCAGCTCCTCCAGCGCCTGGGCCGCGCCCTCCGGCTCGCCGCGGGTGTCCTTGACGACGACGCGGTAGCCGCCGTCGGCGAGCGCCATGGAGACGCCCTGGAGGATGGCCTCGCCCCAGTCCTTGAAGCGGCCCGAGAGCGGGACCGCCACCCCCACCACCCGGGGGTCGACGTGGGCGCGCGCCGCTGCCCGGTCGAGCAGCGCCTGGGCCGCGGCGGCCCAGGGGGTCCCGGGGAAGCGCTCGAGCAGCGCCTGGGCCTCGGCCTTCGCGCCGTCGGCGTCGCGCAGGTGCCAGCGCACCTTGGCGAGCTTGAGCAGGAGCGGCGGGAGCACCGGCGAGTCGGGCGGCAGCTCCTCGCGGAGCCGGGCCACGTCCAGGAAGGCGAGCTGATCGACGTCGTCGGCGGCCGAGGCCAGCTCGGCGCCCCGCTCCGCCTCCGGGGCGAGCCGGGCCGCCTCGGACCGGAACCGCACCGCCGCCGGCCACTGGCGCGCCTGCTCGGCGGCCCGCGCCGCCGCCCGCGCCGCCGGGAGCCGCTCCTCGGGCGGGAGCTTGTCCTGGAGCGAGCCCAGCGTCTGCGCCGCGTCGCCGGGGCGCCCCAGCTCCACCTGGGAGAGGCCGAGCTGCAGCTTGGCGTCGAGGGCCCGCGGCGAGAGCGGGAAGTCGGAGAGGAGCCGGCCGAAGTCCTCCGCGGCCCGGTCGGGCCGCCGGGCGGCGCGCCAGGAGAGGCCGGCGTCGTAGAGCGCCTCGGCCGCCTCGGGCAGCCCGTCGCTGCGCGCCGCCAGCGCCTCGAAGGACTCGGCGGCCCGCTCCGGCGAGAGCCGGTCCTTCCCCTCCCGCAGCTGGGCCAGCTCCGCCGCGGCCCGGGTCCGCGCCTCGGACTCGGGCATCTCCACGCCGCCGATCGACACGCGCTTCGGGCAGCCCGCGGCGAGGAGCAGCGCCAGGGCGAGGGGGAGCGTGGCGAGGCGCATCGGGCCGGGTTGTAGCAGGTTTCAGCCCCGCTTCCTGTTCCCGAGGAGGTCCGCCACCTGGCGCAGGAACCCGCGGCTGCGCGGGTTGGTCTCCTCGCCCGAGAGGGCGGCGAACTTCTCCAGCAGCTCCCGCTGCTCCTTGCTCAGGTGGGTGGGGGTCTCCACCACCACCCGGACGTGCTGGTCGCCGCGGCCCGAGCCCTGCAGCGCCGGGATGCCGTGGCCGCGCATCCGGAAGACCTTGCCGGACTGGGTGCCGGCCGGGATCTTCAGCTTCACCGGGCCGTCCAGCGTGGGGACGTCGAGCTGGGTCCCCAGCGAGGCCTGGGTGAAGCTGATGGGCATGTCGCACACCACCTCGGTGTCCTCGCGCCGGAAGATGGGGTGCTCCTTCACCTGCACCACCACGTAGAGGTCGCCGGCCTGGGCCCCGGGCGAGGGCGGCGGCTCCCCCTCGCCGGAGAGCTTGAGCCGGGTGCCGCTGTCCACGCCCGGCGGCACCTTCACCTCGACGGTGGCCTCCTCGCGGGTGTGGCCCTGGCCGGCGCAGGCCGGGCACTTGTCGGTGATCACCTGGCCGCTGCCGCCGCAGTGGTGGCAGGTGCGGGCGATGGAGAAGAAGCCCTGCGCCACCCGGATCTCGCCGGAGCCGCCGCAGGTGGGGCAGGCCCGCGGGCCGGTGCCGGGCCGGGCGCCCGAGCCCTTGCAGGTCTCGCAGCGGCGGGGGCGCGGGATCTGGATGCGGGAGGTGGTGCCGAAGGCCGCCTCCTCGAAGCTCAGCTCGAGGTGGTAGCGCAGGTCGGCGCCGCGCGGCCGGGAGCGGCCGCGGCCGCGGACCCCGCCGCCGAACATCTCCGAGAAGATGTCGCCGAAGATGTCGTTGATGGTCCCGGCGCCGCCGGCGAACGGGCCGCCGAAGCCCTCGAAGGGGCTGGCCCCGGCGCCGCCGTGGCCGAAGCGGTCGTAGCGGGCCCGCTTCTCCGGATCGGAGAGCACGGCGTAGGCCTCGCTCACCTCCTTGAAGCGGGCCTCGGCGCCGGCGTCGCCCTGGTTCTTGTCGGGGTGGTACTGGTGGGCGAGCTTGCGGTAGGCGCTCTTCAGCTCCGGCTCGCCCGCCTCCCGGCCGACGCCCAGGACCTCGTAGTAGTCGCGCTTTTCCAATGGAAGTCCGGGTGGTGGTGCCCGATCGGGGGAACGCTCCCGCGGGGAATGTAACGCCGGGCCGGGGCCCGGCAAGCCGCCTAGCTGCTGGTCCCGCCGCCCGAGGCCGCGTAGATGGCGTCGGCGATGCGGTAGGCGCTGCCCTCCAGCCGCTGGAAGGCCTCCTGGATCTGCGCCTTGGCCCCGCCGGCCAGCACGGCCCGCAGCGCCTCGAGGTCGGCCTTGATCTCCTCGAGGTCCTCCGCCTTCAGGGCGCTGGCGTACTCCTCCAGGCTCTTCTCGGTGGTGTAGATGAGCCCCTCGGCGTTGTTGCGCAGGTCGGCCAGCTCCTTCTTGTCCTTGTCCCCGGCCCGGTTGGCCTCGGCGTCCCGCACCATCCGCTGGATCTCCTCCTCGGAGAGGCCGGAGGAGGCGGTGATGCGGATCTGCTGCTGCTTGCCGGTGCCCAGGTCCTTGGCGCTGACGTGGACGATGCCGTTGGCGTCGATGTCGAAGGTGACCTCGATCTGCGGCACGCCGCGGGGCGCGGGGGGGATGCCCACCAGCTCGAAGCGGGCCAGGGTCTTGTTGTTCTCCGCCATCTCCCGCTCGCCCTGGAGCACGTGCACGCTCACCAGCGGCTGGTTGTCCACGGCGGTGGAGAAGACCTGCGACTTCTTGCAGGGGACGGTGGTGTTCTTGTCGATGATCTTGGTGAAGACGCCGCCGGCGGTCTCGACGCCCAGCGAGAGCGGGGTGACGTCGAGCAGCAGGACGTCCTTCACCTCCCCCTTCATCACCCCGCCCTGGATGGCGGCGCCCACCGCCACCACCTCGTCGGGGTTCACCCCCTTGTGCGGCTCCCGGCCGAAGAAGCGCTTCACCACCTCCTGCACCCGCGGCATCCGGGTCATGCCGCCGACCAGGATGACGGTGTCGAGCTGGGCGGCGGTGAGGCCGGCGTCGCGCAGCGCGATCTTGCAGGGCTCGATGGTCTTCTCGACCAGGTCGCCGACCAGCTGCTCCAGGGTGGTGCGGTCGATGGTCTCGGCCAGGTGCTTGGGGCCGGAGGCGTCGGCGGTGATGAAGGGGAGGTTCACCTCGGTCTCGGTGGCGCTGGAGAGCTCGTGCTTGGCCCGCTCCGCCGCCTCCTTGAGGCGCTGCAGCGCCATCCGGTCCCGCTTCAGGTCGATGCGGCTCGACTCCTGGAAGCGCTTCGCCAGCCAGTCGATGACCCGCTGGTCGAAGTCCTCGCCGCCGAGGAAGGTGTCGCCGTTGGTGGCCTTCACCTCGAAGACCCCCTGGTTCAGCTCCAGGATGGTGATGTCGAAGGTGCCGCCGCCCAGGTCGTAGACCGCCACCTTCTCGCTCCCGACCGCCTTCTGCTTGTCGATGCCGTAGGCCAGGGCCGCCGCGGTGGGCTCGTTGATGATGCGCAGCACGTTGAGGCCGGCGATGCGGCCGCCGTCCTTGGTGGCCTGGCGCTGGGCGTCGTTGAAGTAGGCGGGGCAGGTGACGATGGCCTCGGTCACCGGCTCGCCGAGGTAGTCCTCGGCGGTCTGCTTCATCTTGGCGAGGATCAGGCCGCTGATCTCGGCCGGGGAGAGCCGCTTGCCGGCCACCTCCACCCAGGCGTCGCCGTTGTCGGCGGCCACGATGTGGTACGGGACCAGCCCGGTGGTGCGCTTCACCTCCTGGTCCTCGAACTTGCGCCCGATGAGCCGCTTCACCACGTAGACGGTGGACTCGGGGTTGGTGATGGCCTGGCGCTTGGCGATCTGGCCGACCAGCCGCTCCCCGCCCTCGGTGAAGGCCACCATCGACGGGGTGGTGCGCGACCCCTCGCTGTTGGGGATCACCACCGCCTCGCCGCCCTCCATCACGGCGACGCAGCTGTTGGTGGTCCCGAGATCGATGCCGATGACCTTGCCCATCGCTCCCCCGGAGCCTATGCGCCCCCGCCCCCCGGCGCGTCCCCGGCGGGCGCGGCGGCCACGCCGACCAGGGCCGGGCGCACCAGCCGGTCGTTCAGGGTGAAGCCCCGCCCGTGCTCCACCACCACCGTCCCGGGCGCGTGCTCCCCCGCCGGCACGGTGAGGATGGCCTCGTGGTTGCGGGGGTCGAAGGGCTCGCCCAGGGCGTGGAAGCTCTTCACCCCGTTCCGGGCCAGCGCCTCCTCCATCACCTTGAGGACCAGCTTCACGCCGCCCGCCAGCGGGTCGTCGGGCGGCGCGGCCGCCAGGGCCCGGTCCAGGTTGTCCACCACCGGGAACAGGTCCTTGAGGAGCCGCTCGGCGCCGAAGCGCTGGACCTCCTCCCGCTCGCGCTGCGCCCGCTTCCGGTAGTTCTCCAGGTCGGCGGCGGCGCGCAGGAAGCGCTCGTGCTCCTCGCGGAGCTTCTCGGTGAGCTCGCGCCCCAGCGCCTGCGACAGCTCCAGCTCGGCCTGGAGCCGCTCCCGGTCCGGGTCGCCCGCCGGCGCCTCGCCGCCGGCCGGGGCCGGCGCGGCGCGCTTGCCGACGGCCTCCACCGCCTCGTCGAGGAGGCTCTGGGGGATGTCGGCGGAGAAGGAGCCCTTGGCGTCGTCGTGGGACATGGCCTCGTGCCCGTCGCCTCCGGAGCCTGGTCCGGCGCGACACGGGAACCTCGGATATTCTCACACGGTCCCGAAGCGCAACAAGCTTCCGGCCGGGTCAATCGTCGGCCGTCAGGGCCCGGGAGATCTCGCGCGCCGTCAGGTCCACCAGCGGGATGACGCGGGCGTAGTTCATGCGGGTGGGGCCGATCACCGCCAGCGTCCCCAGCACCTTGTCGCCGCGGCCGTAGGGGGCGGCCACCACCGAGACGTCCGGGACCTGGGCGAACTCGCTCTCGGCGCCGATGAAGATGCGGACCTCGCGGGCCTGCACCACCCGGTCCAGGACCCGGAGGATGCGGTCCTTCTCCGCGAAGGCCCGGAGCAGGGCGCGGGCCTTCTGGACGTCGGCGAACTCCGGCGCCTCGAGGAAGCTCTCCTCCCCCTCCACCCGGACGCCGGCCGCCTCGCCCGGCCCGAAGGCCTGCTCGGCGAGCCGCAGCGCCTTCTCCACCAGCGCCTGCAGCGCCGACTGGTCCTCGCGCATCTCGGCGAGGATGCGCTGGCGCAGCTCCTCGACCGGGCCGCGCCGGAGCTGCTCGTTCAGGTAGTTCTGGGCCCGCTCCAGCTCGGCCGCGGTCATGGGCTGCTCCAGCACCAGGACCTTGTTGGTGACCAGCCCGGCGTCGGAGACGAAGACCACCAGCACCCGGTTCTCCCGCAGCTGGACGAACTCGAGCTGCCGGATGGGGTCGGTCACCGGGCGCGGCGTGGTCACCACCCCGGCGTGGTGGGAGAGGGAGTGGAGCAGCTGCACCGTGCCGCCCAGGGTGGCGTCCAGGTCCTGGGCCGCCTCGTGGGCCAGCTTCTCGATGCGCTCCCGCTCCGCCGGCGGCGGCGGCCGCACGTGCACCAGCGTGTCCACGAAGAGCCGGTAGCCGCGCTCGGTGGGGACGCGGCCGCTGGAGGCGTGGGGCTTCGCCAGGAAGCCGAGCGCCTCCAGGTCGGCCATCACGTTGCGGATGGTGGCGGGGGACCAGGTGAGGTCGTGGCGGGCCAGCAGCGGCTGGCTGGCCACCGGCTCACCGGTCTGGATGTAGTCCTGGACCAGCGCGCGCAGGATGTCGCGCTCGCGCTTCCCCATCTCCGGGATCGGACCGGCCACGGGGAGATTGTAAGCTAGGGCTCGTCGAGATGCCGCTGCGCCGCCGCCGCCAGCACCGGGTAGCCGCCGGCCCGCAGCTCGCGCCACCGGGCCAGCGCCGCCTCGCGGTCGCCGCGGGCGTCGGCGAGCAGGGCCTCGAGGTGGGTGCGCTCCTCGGCGCGCAGGTAGGCGAGGCGCGCCCGGGCCGCGCCGGACTCGTCGAGCCGCAGCGCCTCGCGGGCCAGCGCCGCGGCGCCGGCCCGGTCGCCGCGCGCGTCGGCGAGCAGCGCCAGGGCGTAGACCGGCTCGGCCCGCTGCGGGTCGATGCTCCGGGCGGTCTCGAGGTGCGCCTGGGCCGCGGTGAGGTAGCCGTCGAGGGCGTAGAGCTCGCCCAGGTTCAGGAGCGCC
>JAJZTO010000129.1 GCA_021848865.1 Myxococcales bacterium | reverse complement strand
CTACGCCTGGGCCGTCGCCATGCCGGCCGAGCTGTCCTTGATGCCGGCGCCGCTCATCACCATCGCCCCGCCCGACGGACCCAGCCCGGCGGTGACCATCGAGACCGACGGGACGGCCATCTCCGGCGAGTACGTCTTCACGGTGACGGCCACCGACGCCTACCGGCTGGTGGCGGTCGGCCAGCAGCGCGTCACGCTCCGGAACCGGCCCCCGGTGGTCGCCGGCGGGGGGCCGCTCCCCGTCCCCCACGCCTACGACGCCGCCGGGGCGCGCTTCCTGGCGTCGGCCGACATCCCGGCCTTCACCGTCGCCGACCCGGACGGCGACCCGCTCACCTCGCTGGGCTTCGCCGCCGCGCACGCCGGGGACGGCGGCGCCTCCTTCGACCTCGCCGCGACGGAGTGGGCCGCGAGCTTCTCGATCGCCGTCCCCTACGCGGCGCCCGCCGACGCGGCGAACCTCATCGGCGGGCCCGGCCTCTCCCGGACCATCTCCTTCGCTGCCGAGGACGCGAACGGCGGCCGCGCCGACGCCGCCTGGGACGTGGTGGTGACCAACCGCCGGCCGCGCCTCTCGGGCCTGCTCGGCACGGTGACGGCCGACCACGGCTTCGACGCCGCCCACGGCGACTACGTGGCCGAGGCGGCGCTCACCGGCGTGGTGGACGACGACGGCGACCCGGTCGTCCCGGCCGGTGGGACCGGGAGCGCCATCTGCCCGACGCTGCTGCCGGTGGCCGGCGCCGGGCCGCTCACCGCCCGCTGCGCCATGGGCTACACCGGCCCCGGCTCGCTCGCGGCCTTCGTCGGGAGCCACGCCCTGTCGGTGCAGCTCGCCGATCCCTTCGAGACCCTGGTGGCCGGCAGCGCCACGATCCAGGTCGTGAACCGCCCGCCGCGGGTGGTGGACTCGACCGCCGCCGTGGCGGGCCCTTGCGTCCTGGAGTGCTGCGCCTCGGACCCCTCCAGCTGCCTCGAATACGTCCTCGCCTACCAGGGGGGCAGCGCGCCGGTCCCGAGCGGGGCGGTGGACGACGACGGCGATCCGCTGGAGCTGGCGCTCGCGGCCTCCGGCGGCGCGACCGTCCCGTCCGCCGTCTCCTGCGCCACCGGCACCTGTCCCGCCGTGACCGCGACCCTCGCCGCCGCCCCCGCCGCCTGCGGCCCCCCTCCGGTGGAGCCGGTGACCATCACCGCCAGCGACGGCGTCGCCACCGGCCAGGGGACGCTCTCGCTCCTGCCGGTCTGCCGCTAGCTCCGGGCCTCGCGGCGCAGCACGCGGGGGATGCCGGCGCGCCAGGCGGCAGCCAGCTCGGCCACCGGGACCGAGAGCGCGCCCTGGATCTCCAGCCGGTCGCCGCCGACCGCGCCCAGGGTGACGACCGGCGCGCCGGCCGCCCGGGCCAGCTCCAGCAGGCGCGACAGCCGGCCGTGGGGCAGCGACACCAGGATGCGCGAGGGCTCCTCGCCGAAGAGGACGAAGTCCTTGCGGGTGCCGAAGGGGACGCGCACCGCCGCGCCCAGCCAGGGCGGGGCGCCGCCGCCGGCCGGGGCCTCGGCCATCATGCAGCACTCGGCCAGCGCCACCGCCAGGCCGCCCTCGGAGCAGTCGTGGGCCGAGGAGAGCAGCCCCTCGCGCACCGCCGCGCGCACCGTGGCCTGGACCGCCTGCTCGCGCGCCAGGTCCAGCGCCGGCACGGTCCCGGCCTCGGTCCCGTGGAGGGCGGCCAGGTACTCGCTGCCGCCCACCTCGCCGGTGAGGCTCCCCACCAGCGCCACCACGTCGCCGGCCTGCCGGAAGGCGGAGTGGCAGCTCCGCTCCACCGGCTCCACCAGCCCGACCATGGCCACCGTCGGGGTCGGGAAGATCCCCTTGCCGTCGGTCTCGTTGTAGAGCGAGACGTTGCCCGAGACCACCGGCGTCCCCAGCGCCCGGCAGGCTTCGGAGATGCCGCGGACCGCCTCGGCGAACTGCCACATGATCTCCGGCTTCTCGGGGTTGCCGAAGTTCAGGCAGTCGGAGATGGCCAGCGGCTCGCCGCCGACGCAGGCGATGTTGCGGGCGCACTCGGCCACGGCGTGCATGGCGCCGAGCCGGGGATCGAGGAAGCAGAAGCGGGAGTTGGCGGCCACCGAGAGGGCGATGCCCTTGCGGGCGTGGGCCCCCTCGCCGGTGGCGAGCCGCACCACCGCGGCGTCGCCGCCGGGCCGCACCGCGCCCACCAGCCGGACCATGTGGTCGTACTGACGGTAGACCCACTCCTTGGAGGCGATGGTGGGGCGGGCGAGCAGCGCGAGCAGCGCGGCCCCCAGGTCGGCGGGCTCGGGCAGCGTCCCGGGATCGAAGGCGCGCAGCCCGGGGAGGGCCGGGTGCGGCGTCATGGGGCGCTGGTACCTCGGCGCGCCCTCGGTGAGCGGCTCCACCGGGAGGTCGGCCACCACCTCGCCCCGGGAGAGGACCCGCCAGCGGCCGGTGCCGGTGACGATGCCGATCACCGCCACGTCCAGGTCCCACTTCCGGCAGATGCGGCGGACCTCCTCCTCCTTGCCGCGGGCGGCGACCAGCAGCATCCGCTCCTGCGACTCGGAGAGGAGCACCTCGTAGGGCGTCATCCCCTCCTCGCGCCGCGGCACCTGGTCGACGTAGAGGTCGAGGCCGTTCCCGGCCCGCCCGGCCATCTCCACCGAGGAGCTGGTGAGGCCGGCCGCCCCCATGTCCTGGATGCCGACCACCGCGTCGGTCTGGAACAGCTCCAGGCAGGCCTCCAGCAGCAGCTTCTCCATGAAGGGGTCGCCGACCTGGACGGTGGGGCGCTTCTCCTCGGTCCTGTCGTCGAACTGGGCCGAGGCCATGGTGGCGCCGTGGATGCCGTCGCGGCCGGTCTTGGCGCCGATGTACATGAGCGGGTTGCCGACGCCGGCCGCCTTGCCCCGGAAGATCTTGTCCGCCGGCAGCACGCCCAGGGTGAAGGCGTTCACCAGGCAGTTGCCGTCGTAGCTCCCGTGGAAGGCCACCTCGCCGGCGACGGTCGGCACCCCCATGCAGTTGCCGTAGCCGCCGATGCCGGCCACCACGCCCTCCAGCAGCCAGGCGGTCTTGGGGTGGGAGGGGTCGCCGAAGCGCAGGCTGTTCATCGAGGCGATGGGCCGTGCACCCATCGTGAACACGTCCCGGAGGATGCCGCCCACGCCGGTGGCCGCCCCCTGGTAGGGCTCGATGTAGCTGGGGTGGTTGTGGCTCTCCATCTTGAAGCAGACGGCCAGCCCGTCGCCGACGTCCACCACCCCGGCGTTCTCGCCCGGCCCCTGCAGCACCCGCGGCCCGGTGGTGGGGAAGTCCTTCAGGTGGACGCGCGACGACTTGTAGGAGCAGTGCTCGCTCCACATCACCGAGAAGACGCCCAGCTCCGTGAGGTTGGGCTCGCGCCCCAGGTGGGCGACGATGCGCTGGTACTCGTCGGGCTTGAGACCGTGCTGGGCGACGACCTCGGGAGTGATGGCGCTCATGGAGGGCGCGGATTCTAGTCGCCGCGCCTCGGGAGATCGAGGGGGGCGGGGACGGCGGCCGTGGGCGCCGCGACGGCGCGGGACGGCTCGGCGACCGCGGGCGGAGGCACCTCGGCGGGGCGGCGCAGCTCCACGCTCCCGCCGATGGGGAGCACCCGGACCCGCTCCGCCGGCAGGCCGCGGCGGACCCGCTCCGCCTCCAGGAGCCGGGGCGGCTCGTCGAGCGGCTCGTCCGAGAGCTTGAAGGTGCCCCAGTGCATGGCGAGGAAGGTGCCGGCCTTCAGGTCCTCGAAGGCCTGCAGCGCCTGCTCCGGCGAGAGGTGCACCGCCAGCATGAACCAGCGCGGGTCGTAGGCGCCGATGGGCAGGAGCGCGGCGTCGATGCGGAAGCGCTCGCCGATCTGCTTGAAGCCGGGGAAGTACGCGGTGTCGCCGGCGTGGTAGACGGTCGCCGACGAGCCCTCGAGCACGAAGCCGCCCCAGAGCCGCTCGTTGCGGTCGAGGGGGCCGCGCTGGGCGAAGTGCTGGGCCGGCACGAAGGTGATGCGCACCGGCCCGACCCGGGTGGACTGCCACCAGCCGAGCGTCGTCACCAGCAGCCGCTCGCCCCGCAGCAGCCGGCCGGTGCCCAGGCCGGCGATCACCGGCGCCCCCAGCCGCGCCAGCGTCGGGACGTCCAGGTGGTCGTAGTGGTCGTGGGAGACCAGCGCGGCGTCGATGTGCGGCATCTTCTCCCAGGGGATGCCCGGCGGCGCGTTGCGGGGGATGAAGCCGGCGAGCGAGCCGGCGAGCACCGGGTCGGTGAGGAAGCTCTTGCCGTCGAGCTGCACCAGCCAGGTGGCGTGGCCCACCCAGGTGAGGCGCACCCCCTCGCCCGGCCCCGGCGGGGTCCGCAGCCGCTCGAAGTCCGGCTCGACGCGCGGCACCGGGGCGCGGTCCGGGGCCCGGGTGGTGCGCCCGAGCAGCCGGTCCCACCGCCAGCGCAGGAAGGCGCCGAAGCCGCGGGGCGGGACGCGGTCGAGGTTCAGGAAGCGGCCGTCGGCGTCGCGGGGCTGCACGAATCCCTCCGGCGCGCCGCCGGCCAGGGCGGCGCCGGCGGCGAGCAGCGCGGCGGCGGCGGCGAGGCGCAGGGCGCGGGCGAGCGGGGCCATCGAGGTCGGCCGGCCCCGGTCAGAGGGCGAGGAGGGCCTTGGAGAGGTCATAGAGCAGATCGCCCCGCCCCGGAACGGGCAGCGGCCCGGCCGGCAGCCGGTGACGCTCCACCATCCGGTTGTAGCCGATGGCGGCCAGGGTGCGGAGGTTCACCACGTCGTAGGCGTTGTACTCGGCGAGCCGCCGCAGCGCCCCCGGGTCGCCGTCGAGGTGGGCCTCCCAGAGGTGGACGGCGTCGGCGCACCCGACGCCGGCGAGGTGGTCGGGCCGGCCCACGCCGGTCTCCTGCTCCAGCCACTTGAGCCCGCCGCCGAGGCCGAGGCGCGCGAAGAGGTGGCGCAGGTCGAGGTGGGCGAGCGGCCCGCGCCAGCCCGGGAAGGCGCGCTCCAGCACCGGGACGTCGAAGGAGAGGCCGTTGAAGGTGACGAGCAGCTTCCAGTCCCGGGTGGCGGCGGGGAAGGCCTCGAGGTCCCGGCCCCGCACGAAAAGGCGCGGCCCGGCGGCGTCGAGCACGCCCACCACCGTGAGGCGCCCCTCGCGGTCGGTCTCGACGTCCAGGTAGGCGGCGCCCTCCGAGAAGGCGGGGAGCAGCCGCCAGCGCTCCCGGCGCGGCAGGAGCAGGGCCAGCCTCTCCGCGTCCCGGGCCGCGAGGGCGGCGCGCGCCTCCTCCACCGCCGCCCGGAGCCGGCCGTCGAGGCGCGGCGAGAGGGCCACGGCCGGCGGCGGCGGCAGCGCCTCCCACCGGGTGATGCCGCGCGCCCAGAGCGTCCGCTCGAGGTGCGGCCCGACGCCCCGCGCCAGCTGAAAGGTGGCGTCGATCACCCGCGCTCCCAGGCGCTCGCCCAGGCCCCCGCCTCCTGGGCGTGGCGCAGGAAGGCCTCGTAGAAGGGGTGGCGGGCCACGGTGGCGCCGTCGCCGACCACCACCAGCTTCCGCCGCGCGCGGGTGATGGCCACGTTCATCCGGCGGACGTCGGCGAGGAAGCCCACCTCGCCGTCGGCGTTGGCCCGGACCAGCGACACCACCACCGCCTCCTTCTCCCTCCCCTGGAACCCGTCCACGGTGTCCACCTCCAGCCCCTCCTGGCAGCGGGCGGCGAGGAGCTGGCGCAGCCGCTGCACCTGGGCGTCGTAGGGGGAGATCACCGCCACGTCGGCCGCCGCCAGGCCGGCGGCGAGGACGCGCTCCACCTCCCGCGCCGCCAGCTCCGCCTCCCCCTCGTTCTGGCGCGAGTCGCTCCCCTCGGGCGTGGACTCCTCGAAGCCGCGCCCCGAGGTGTCGACGAGCAGGAGCGGCGCGCCGTCGAGCCCGTGGCGCGCCACCGAGGGGTGGGCGCGCAGCCGGCCGCCGTAGAGGGCCTCGGAGGGGAAGCGCATGATGCGCTCGTCCATCCGGTGCTGCTCGAGCAGGGTGAGGCCCGCCGGCGCGCCGCCCGCGGCCTGGAGCCCCCAGAGCCGCTCGAAGAGCGAGGTGCCGAGGCCGCCGGCCTGGGCCTCGGCCGAGAGCACCGTGGGCGGCAGCTGCAGGTGGTCGCCGGCCAGCACCGCCCGCTCGGCCCGCAGCAGCGCGAGCAGCGCCGCCGGCTCCACCGCCTGGGTGGCCTCGTCCACCACCGCCAGGGCGAAGCGCCGGCCGGCCAGCGGCGGCGCGTCGAGGCCGGTGAGGGTGGCGAGCACCACCGGCGCGCGGGAGAGGACGTCGGCCTCGGCCCGCGCCTCCAGCGCCCGCGCCTCGGCGAGCAGCGCGCGGGCCTCCCGCTCGGCGTCGCGCGCCTCGCTGAAGCGGCCCGGGCCGCGCCGGGCCTTGCGCTTGCGGGCGTCGCGGCGGAGCCGCACCGCGCGGGCGACGAGGTCGGCGGCGATGCGGGCCGCCTCGTGCCCCTCCACCCGCGCCTCCAGGGTGTGGGAGAGGACCGAGGGGAGGACCCGGGCCGGGTGGCCCAGCCGGACCGCGTCGACGCCGGCGGCCGCCAGCCGCTCCACCAGGTTGTCCACCGCCAGGTTGGACGGCGCGCAGGCCAGCACCGGCTCGCCCCGGGCCGCGGCCCGGCGGATGACCTCGACCAGCACCGTGGTCTTGCCGGTGCCGGGCGGGCCGTGGACCAGCGCCAGGTCCTCGGCCCGGTCGGCGAGGTCGAGGGCGGCGCGCTGCTCCGGGTTCAGCGGCGCCTCGTCCGCCGCCGGCCTGCGCGGCCGGGCGAGGAAGCGGGGCGGCGCGCCGGCGAGCAGGGCGTGCCAGCGCTTCCCCTCCCGCTCCTCGCGCAAGCGGCGCAGCCCGCCCGAGAGCCGCTCCCAGGTGACCGGCGAGGGGAGCAGCTCCAGCACCACGCGCCCCTCGGTGGCCCAGTCGGGCGGCGGGTCGTCGAAGGCCACGCCGATCCGGGCGCGGGAGCGGGAGGCCACGATGCCCTGCGGCTCGTCGGGCCGCTCCTCGCGCCGCAGCGTCACCCGCACCGGGCTCCCCGCGCCGAGGCGGGCGCCGGAGAGCTCGCCGCCGCCGGCGCGGGCGTAGTGGACCAGGGCCCGCCCGGCCAGCCCGCCCTCCTCGACCGCCTCGAGGTCGGCGAGCGCCAGGCCGCGGGCCTCGCGCTCCCGGAGCGGGAGCCGGCCGCGCGCCTCGTCGAGCCGCCGCCGCTCCTCCTCGCGCTCGGCGGCGAGCATCCGGGCGAGCCGGTCCAGGTGGGCGTCGAGATCCACGGGTCCCATCATGTCCCGGCGCGGCGCCGCGCGCAGCGGCCGGGGGCGTCCCTCAGAACGTCCCGGCGAGCCCGTTGGGCCGCAGCTCCAGGCGCACGCCGCCGCTCGCGTCCGGGTCCCGGCGGCCGTGGAGCCAGACCGGCAGCCCGACGCCGGCGGCCGAGCCGGCGGCGGCGCCGACCAGGACGTCGGTGGCCCAGTGGCGGTCGGCGGC
>JAJZTO010000128.1 GCA_021848865.1 Myxococcales bacterium | reverse complement strand
ATCGCCGCGGTGGTGGGCAACGCCCTCGCCGGCATCGCCACCGTCCCCCTGAACCCGGCGCTGGGCGAGCGCGAGCTGGCCCACGTCCTCCGCGACGCCGCGCCGGCGCAGGTCCTCGCCGCCCACCCGGCGACCTTCGCCGGCCGGGCCCCGTCCATCCTGCCCATCGTCCTGGACGGGCCGCCCGCGGCGCCGGAGCCGCCGGCCGCCGGCGACACGCTGCTGGTGCTCTACACCTCCGGCACCACCGGCGCGCCCAAGGGCGCGGTCATCACCCACGGCAACGCCGCCTTCGACCTCGACGCCCTGGCCGGCGCCTGGGGCTGGACCGCCGCCGACCGGCTGGTGCACGCCCTGCCGCTCTTCCACGTGCACGGCCTCATCCTCGGCGTGCTCGGGACCTTTCGGGTGGGGGCCTCCCTCCACCTGCTGCCCAAGTTCTCGCCCGAGGGGATCTGCGCGGCGATGGCCGCCGGCGGCACCATGCTGTTCGCGGTGCCGACCATGTACCACCGCATCGCCGAGCACTGCGAGGCGCACCCCGAGGATGCGCGCAGGCTCGCCGGCGCGCGGCTGCTGGTCTCGGGCTCGGCGGCCCTGCCGGTGCGGGAGAACGAGCGGCTCTCGCGCCTCTTCGGCCAGCGGCCGCTGGAGCGGTACGGGCTCACCGAGACGCTCATCCTCTGCGCCGCGCGCCACGACGGCCCGCGCACCGCCGGGACGGTCGGGCCGCCCCTCCCCGGGGTGGAGCTCAGGCTGGTGGACGACCACCGCCGGCCGCTCCCGCCTGGCCCCGAGGTCATCGGCGAGGTGGCGGTGCGGGGCCCCTGCGTCTTCCCCGGCTACCTGAACCGGCCCGACGCCACCGCCCAGGCCATGGACGCCGAGGGCTTCTTCTACACCGGCGACATCGCCACCCTGACGCCCGAGGGCGAGGTGCGCATCGTCGGGCGGCGCGCCACCGACCTCATCAAGACCGGCGGCTACAAGGTCGGGGCCGGCGAGGTGGAGGCGGCGCTGCTGGAGCACCCCGCGGTGCGGGAGGCGGCGGTGGTGGGGCTCCCCGACGAGGACCTGGGCGAGCGCATCGCCGCCTACGTGGTGCCCTACCCGGGCCAGGCGCCGTCGCCGCAGGAGCTGGCGGACCACGTGGCCCGGCTGCTCTCCCCGCACAAGCGCCCGCGCCTGGTCCGGCTGGTGGCGGAGCTGCCCCGCAACGCCATGGGGAAGGTCCTGAAGAAGGATCTCGCCGGGCTTCCGAAGTAGCCGCG
This sequence comes from Myxococcales bacterium, assembly GCA_021848865.1. Lineage (GTDB taxonomy): Bacteria > Myxococcota > Myxococcia > Myxococcales > Anaeromyxobacteraceae > JACRMN01. The sequence goes on along the minus strand of JAJZTO010000128.1, from coordinate 6,325 downwards.
CCAGGTTGGCCGTTACGCAGAGCGTCATCGCAAGGGCGTGGTTTGACGCGTGAATCCTGATTTTGTATGCAGTATGCAGTATGCCGAATCCCACCCGCTCCGCGCGCGCCTCCCCGCCGGCCATCTCCCGTTCGTCGCTCGCGCAGCAGGTCACCGACAACCTCCGGCAGCGCATCTACGACCGCAAGCTGCGGCCGGGCGCGAAGCTGGACGAGGTGGAGCTGGCCCGGCAGCTCGGCGTGAGCCGCACCCCGGTCCGGGAGGCGCTGCGCCTGCTCGTCGCCCAGGGGCTGGTGGAGATGCGCTCGCGGCGCGGCTGCTTCGTGGCCGCGCTCACCGTCGAGGACCAGAAGCAGATCTTCCCCATCATGGCCCGGCTGGAGGGGTGGGTGGCCCACGAGGCCGCCGAGCGCCGCACCGCCCAGGAGATGGCGCACATGGAGGTGCTCCACGCCGAGCTGGAGCGGCACGCCGCCGCCGGCAACGTGGACCGCTACTGGGAGGCGAACTACGTCTTCCACATCGCCCTCCAGGAGCTGGTGGGCAACACCTGGCTCCAGAACATCCTCGGGGAGCTGCGGCGCAAGCTGAACCTGGCCCGCCACCGGTCGCTGAAGCTCCCGGGGCGCATCCACGGGTCGCTCGCCGAGCACCGGGCGCTGCTCCAGGCGCTGCGCGACGGCGACGGCCGCCGCGCCGAGGCGCTGATGCAGGAGCACCTTCACCGCCAGCTCGACGCCCTGCTCGAGCTGGAGGGCGCCGGCCCGACCTCTTCTCCCCCGCCGCACCGCAGCTCCCCGCAGCGCGCCGCACCCCCGACGAAGCCGAAGTGAACCGGCCCGGGACACCCGGGCCCCGACGACGAGGAGTTCGACATGAGCGATGGGATCAGCCGGAGGAAGCTGCTGGCCGGGCTCGCGGGCCTTCCCGCGGTGGCGCTGCTGGGACGCCGGGCGCTCGCCGCCGGGAAGACCGACCTCAAGATCTCCCACCAGTTCCCGGGCGGGACCATCGCCGAGGGCGACTTCCGCGACCGGATGTGCCGGATGTTCGCCGCCGAGCTGTCGAAGCGCACCCACGGCGAGGTCACCGGGACGGTCTACCCCAGCTCCTCGTTGATGAAGGTGAACGCCCAGTTCAGCGCCATGCGCAAGGGGGCGCTGGACATCAGCCTGTTCCCGGTCTCCTACGCCGGGGGCGAGCTGCCCGAGGTGAACATCGGCCTGATGCCGGGCGTGGTCACCTCCTACGAGCAGGGGGCGGCCTGGAAGAAGGCCGAGGTGGGCAAGGTCTTCTCCGACTTCCTCGCCGACAAGGGCATCGTCATCCTCTCCTGGGTCTGGCAGGCGGGCGGCGTGGCCTGCCGCGCCAAGCCCATCGTCGAGCCCGAGGACGCCAAGGGACAGAAGGTCCGCGGCGGCAGCCGGGAGATGGACACGGTGCTGCGGACCGCCGGGGCGGCGGTGATGTCGGTGCCCTCCTCGGAGATCTACCAGTCGATGCAGACCGGGGCCCTCGACGCCGCCATGACCTCCTCCACCAGCCTGATGTCCTTCCGCCTGGAGGAGGTCTCCAAGGCGCTGGTCACCGGGCGGGGCAAGGCCTACTGGTTCATGCTGGAGCCGCTGCTGATGTCGCGCGCCGTCTTCGAGAAGCTGCCCAAGGACGTGCAGTCCACGGTGATGGCGATCGGCTCCGACCTGGAGAAGTTCGCCACCGACTCGGCCAAGGCCGACGACCAGTCCGTGGCCGCCACCTACGCCAAGGCCGGGGCCAAGACCTTCGACCTCTCCGAGGCCACCGTCCGCCGCTGGCAGGCCATCGCCCGCGACACCGCCTGGAAGGACTACGCGGCCCGCACCCCGCTCTGCGCCCGGATCCTGGGCCTGGCGGAGAAGACCCTGTGAGCCACGGGGCCGACCTCCCGGGCCACGCCCCGCAGCGGGACGCGGCCGGGGAGGGCTTCCTGGGCGCGGCCAACCGCGCCCTGGCCTGGGTCAACGACAAGCTGCTGGTGGCCTCGATGGGGGCGCTGCTGGCCGCCGCCGGGGTGCTCACCCTCAGCGTGCTGACCCGCTACTTCCTGAAGCTCCCCACCGAGTGGCAGGACGAGGCCTCGGTGTTCCTGATGGTCGGCGCCACCTTCGGCTGCGGCGCCTACGTGCAGTCCTACCGGGGGCACGTCGGCATCGGCGCCCTGGCCAGCGTGCTCTCCCCCCGGGCCAACCGGGTCCGCCTCCTGCTCTCGGATCTGGTGGCCGTCCTCTTCTGCACCTTCTTCGCCTGGAAGTCCTGGTCGCTGCTCCGCGAGGCGGTGGTGGACCACCAGACCACCTCGTCGAGCTGGGCGCCGCCCCTCTGGATCCCCTACGGCATCATGGCCGGCGGGATGACCCTGGTGGCGCTGCAGCTGCTCCTGCAGACCGCCGGCCACTTCCGCCGGCAGGAGGTGGCCCGGTGAGCACCGCGGTCATCGGCTGGCTCTACGGCATCGTCACCCTGGTGGTGATGTTCTCGGGCGTGCCCATCGCCTTCGCCCTGGGGGCGGTGGCGGTGGCCTTCATGTGGGTCTTCATGCCCGGGGCGGCGCTCGACACCGTCACCCAGAACGTCTACGAGGAGATGTCCAGCATCACCCTGCTCTCCATCCCCCTCTTCATCCTGAAGGGGGCGGCCATCGGCAAGTCCAAGGCGGGCCACGACCTCTACTCGGCCATCCACGCCTGGATGCACCGGATCCCGGGGGGCCTGGGGATCGCCAATGTCTTCGCCTGCGCCCTGTTCGCCGCCATGGCCGGCTCCAGCCCGGCCACCGCCTCGGCCATCGGCAGCGCCGGCATCCCCGAGATGCGCTCCCACGGCTACTCGGGGAAGCTGGCGGCCGGCATCATCGCCGCCGGGGGGACGCTGGGCATCCTGCTGCCGCCCTCGATCACCATGATCCTCTTCTCGGTGGCGAGCGAGCAGTCACTGGGCCGCCTGTTCCTGGCCGGGGTGATGCCGGGCTTCCTGCTGGTGGCGCTCTTCGCCGGCTACGTGGTCTGGGCCTACCGGCGCGAGTACCGGGCGGCGCTGGAGCTGTACCAGCGCGGCGGGGAGCGCGGCGCCCAGCTCGAGGAGCGCACCTGGTCCTTCGCCGAGAAGACCCGGATGCTCCCCAAGGTCCTGCCCTTCGTCGTCCTGCTCATCGGGGTGATGGTCGCGCTCTACGGCGGCTACGCCACCCCCTCGGAGACCGCCGGCCTGGGCGCCATCCTGGCCATGGCGCTGGTGGGCGTCGTCTACCGCGTCTGGCGGCCCGGCGAGGTGAAGCCCATCCTCACCAGCACCCTGCGCGAGTCCACCATGCTGATGTTCATCATCGGCATGTCGCTCCTCTACTCCTACGTGATGAGCTACCTCCACATCAGCCAGTCGGCGGCCGAGTGGATCGTCGCCATGCACCTGTCGCGCTGGGTGCTGCTCGTCGCCATCCTGCTCTTCGTGATCGTGCTGGGCTTCTTCCTGCCGCCGGTCTCCATCATCCTCATGACCGCGCCCATCATCCTGCCGCCGCTCAAGGCCGCCGGCTTCGACCTGGTCTGGTTCGGGGTGGTGATGACCATCGTCATGGAGATGGGGCTCATCCACCCGCCGGTGGGGCTCAACATCTTCGTCATCAAGAACGTGGCCCCCGACATCCCCCTGTCCGACGTGGTCTGGGGCGTGATGCCCTTCGTCGCCCTGATGGCGGTGGCGGTGCTGCTCCTCAGCCTCTTCCCGGGGATCGCCACCTGGCTGCCGGACGCGGTGATGGGCGTCCGGTGAGCGGGGACTGGAGCAGGGCGCGCCGCGACCGGGCGGAGCGCCTGGAGCGGGCCCGGGGCCTCGCCGACGGCAAGTGGGTCGAGGCGGAGCGCGTGCCGGCGCTCCTGGAGGCCCTGCTCCGGCCCGGCGACCGGGTCTGCCTGGAGGGGGACAACCAGAAGCAGGCCGACTTCCTGGCCCGCTCCCTGGCCCGGGTCGACCCGGCCCGGGTCCACGACCTGCACCTGGTGCAGTCGGTGGTGGCGCTGCCCGAGCACCTCGCCCTCTTCGAGAAGGGCATCGGGCGGCGCCTGGACTTCTCCTTCTCCGGTCCCCAGGCGGTGCGGCTGGCGCAGCTCGCCGGCTCGGGCCGGCTGGAGATCGGCGCCATCCACACCTATCTGGAGCTGTACGCCCGCTACTTCGTGGACCTCACGCCGCGGGTGGCGCTGGTGGCGGCCCAGGCCGCCGACCGCGAGGGGAACCTCTACACCGGGCCCAACACCGAGGACACGCCGGCCATCGTCGAGGCCACGGCCTTCAAGGACGGCCTGGTGGTCGCCCAGGTGAACGAGCGGGTGGACAGGCTGCCGCGGGTGGACGTCCCCGGCGGCTGGGTGGACCACGTGGTCCGCGCCCCCGCCCCCAGCACCATCGAGCCGCTCTTCACCCGCGACCCGGCCCTGATCGGCGAGGTGCAGGTGCTGATGGCGATGATGGTGATCCGCGGCATCTACGCCGAGTACGGCGTGCAGCGGCTCAACCACGGCATCGGCTTCGACACCGCCGCCATCGAGCTGCTGCTCCCCACCTACGCCGAGGAGCTGGGGCTGCGCGGGAAGATCTGCCGCCACTGGGCCCTGAACCCGCACCCGACGCTCATCCCGGCGGTGGAGAGCGGCTTCGTCGAGTCGGTGCACAGCTTCGGCTCGGAGCTGGGGATGGAGGCCTACGTGGCCGCCCGCCCGGACGTCTTCTTCACCGGCCGCGACGGCAGCCTCCGCTCCCACCGCGCCTTCTCGCAGCTCGCCGGCCACTACGCCTGCGACCTCTTCATCGGGTCGACGCTGCAGATGGACCTGGAGGGCAACAGCTCCACCGCCACCCGCAGCCGGGTGACCGGCTTCGGCGGCGCGCCCAACATGGGCTGCGACGCTCGGGGGCGCCGCCACGCCACCCCGGCCTGGGTCCGCGCCGGGCGGGAGGCCGGCGGCGGCGGCGCCATGCCGCGGGGGCGCAAGCTGGTGGTGCAGCTCCTCGAGACCTACCGCGAGCACATGGAGCCGGCCTTCGTGGAGCGGCTCGACGCCTGGGACCTGGCCGAGGCCATGCGGATGGAGCTGCCGCCGGTGATGATCTACGGCGACGACGTGACCCACGTGGTCACCGAGGAGGGCATCGCCAACCTGCTGCTCTGCCGCACGCCGGAGGAGCGGGCCGAGGCCATCCGCGCCGTGGCCGGCTACACGCCGGTGGGGCGGGGGCGCTCCCGGGCGGCGGTCGAGGCGCTGCGCGGCCGCGGCGCCGTCCGCCGGCCCGAGGACCTGGGCATCGACGTCCGCCGGGCGACCCGCGACCTGCTGGCCGCCCGCTCCGTGAAGGAGCTGGTGCGCTGGTCGGGCGGGCTCTACGCCCCCCCGGCCCGCTTTCGCAGCTGGTGAAGGAGGAGGCGTGGAGCACCTGGCGTTCGAGATCGACTCCCGGGAGGAGGGCGGCCCGCCCCGCCCCCCCGTCCTGGTCGGGGCGGTGGGCTCGGGGAACCTGGAGGTGCTGGTCGAGCCGGGCGGGACCGCCGCCGGCCGCTGCCGGGTCGAGGTCCACACCTCGGCCGGCGGCTTCGGGGCGGTCTGGGAGGCGGTGCTGCGGGACTTCGCGGAGCGGCACCCGGTGGCCGGGCTGTCGCTGGCGGTGAACGACGGCGGCGCCACGCCGGCGGTGGTGAGCCTGCGGCTCGGCCAGGCGCTGCGGGAGTACCGGGGGCGGGACCGGTGAGCGCGGCCGCGGCGGCGCCCCGGAGCTTCCGCGAGGCCAGCGCCCGGCGCCGGCTGCGGGAGCTCCTCGACCCGGGCAGCTTCCGGGAGCTGCTCGGCCCGGCGGAGCGCGAGGCCAGCCCGCACCTCGCCGCGCTCGACCTGCCGGTGTCCTTCGACGACGGCGTGGTGGTGGGCGCGGGCCGGCTCGGCGGCGAGCCGGTGCTGGCCGCCGGCCAGGAGGGGCGCTTCCTGGGCGGCGCGGTGGGGGAGGTCCACGGCGCCAAGCTCACCGGCCTCCTGCAGCGGGCGCTGCGGGAGCGGCCGCGGGCGGTGCTGCTGCTGCTCGACACCGGCGGGGTGCGGCTGCAGGAGGCCAACGCCGGGATCGTGGCCGTCTCCGAGGTGATGCGCGCGGTGCTGGCGGCGCGGGGCGCGGGCGTCCCGGTGCTGGCGCTGGTGGGCGGGGCCTGGGGCTGCTTCGGCGGGATGGGCATCGTGGCCCGCTGCTGCGACGCGGTGGTGATGAGCGAGGAGGCGCGGCTGGGCCTCTCCGGGCCCGACGTCAT
>JAJZTO010000127.1 GCA_021848865.1 Myxococcales bacterium | reverse complement strand
CGCGGCGCCGGTCGGGGCGGGCGCGGCGGCGCGCGCTCACGGCGCGGCCCCCGGCGAGACCGGCTGGCGGGTCACCAGCGTGCCCACGCCGCTGTCGGTGAAGAGCTCGGCGATGACGCTGTGGGGCTGGCGGCCGTCGAGGACGTGCACCCGGTCTACGCCCCCCTCCAGCGCCGCCAGGATGGCCCGGGCCTTGTGCTTCATCCCGCCGGTGAGCGAGCCCGCCTCCATCCGCCGGTGCAGGTCCGGCACCGTCACCTGGCGCACCAGCGCGCCGTCCGGCGCCGACTCCAGGATGCCGGCCACGTCGGTGAGGTAGATGAGCTTGCGGGCGCCCAGCGCCACCGCCACCGCCGCGGCGACGTCGTCGGCGTTGATGGAGAGGCTGCCGCCGTCCTCGCCCTGGGCGATGGGGGAGATCACCGGGACGTAGCCGCCCTGGAGCAGCATGCGGAGGAAGTCCACGTTCACGCCGGTGACCTCGCCCAGGTGGCCGAGGTCGCGGCCGCTCTCGTGGGAGAGCTTGCGGGCCCGGAGGAGCTGCCCGTCCTTGCCCGAGACCCCCACCGCGCCGGCGTCGCGGGCGTTGAGCAGCGCCACCAGCTCCTGGTTCACCTTGCCGGAGAGCACCATCTCCACGATGGGCAGCCGGTCCTCGTCGGTGACCCGCAGGCCGTCGACGAACTCGGAGCGCTCGCCCATGCGCTCCAGGGTCTTGTTGATCTCCAGGGCGCCGCCGTGGACCACCACCGGCTTCAGCCCCACCCGCTTCAGCAGGGTGACGTCCTCGGCGAAGGCCGCCTTCAGGCTGTCCTTCACCATGGCGGCGCCGCCGTACTTGATGACCGCCACCTGGCCGGAGAAGGCGGAGATGTACTTCAGCGCCTCGACGATCAGGGCCCGCTTCAGCGCCGGGCTGTAGTTCGCGACCTTCTCCTCCTTGGCCACCATGCCGTCCGGCTTCTGGACGATCATCGAGGTGTAGTCGGCGTTGATCTTCACGTAGTCGTAGGAGAGGTCGCAGCCCCAGGCCACGGCGCGGGACTCGCCGCCGGCCAGCTCCACCCGGACGTCGACCCTGGGCTCGCGCATCCGGACGCGCAGCGCCTCGCGGTCGAAGTCGAGCGGCACCCCGCCGCCGAAGACCGGGACCCCCTGGATCGAGACCCGGGCCCGGAAGGGGTCGACCGGCCAGCCCTGGCTGCCGGCCCGCGAGCCGACCGTGGCCAGCACCCGCCCCCAGTTCGGGTCGGCGCCGAAGATCGCCGCCTTCACCAGCGGCGAATGGGTGATCGACCTCGCCAGGTCGCGGGCCGCGGCGTCGGAGGGGGCGCCGGAGACCGACACCTCCAGCATCCGGGTGGCCCCCTCGCCGTCGGCCGCCATGGCCCGGGCCATCTCGCCGAGCAGGTCGGCGAGCGCCGTCTCGAAGGTGACCAGGTCGGGGCCGGGCTCGGCGATGCGGGGGTTGCCGGCCAGGCCGTTGGCCAGGGCGTAGACCGTGTCGTTGGTGGACATGTCGCCGTCCACGGTGAGCATGTTGAAGCTGCCCTGGACGGCGCGCCCCAGCGCCTCCTGGAGGGCCTTGGGGGTGATGGCGGCGTCGGTGGCCACCACGCAGATGGTGGTGGCGAGCTGCGGCGCCAGCATCCCCGAGCCCTTGGCGATGCAGCAGAGCACCGCCTGCTTGCCCCCCAGCACCACCTCGCGCGCCGCCAGCTTGGGGCGGGTGTCGGTGGTCATGATGGCCTCGGCGGCCAGGTCGGCGCGGTCGCCCAGCCCCTCGGCCAGGGCCGGCAGGGCGGTGACGATCTTCATGGCCGGGAGCCGGGCGCCGATGACCCCGGTGGAGGCGGTGAGCACCGCCCGCTTCTGCACCCCCAGGGCGTCGCCCACGGCGCCGCGGATCACCGCCACGTCGTTCACGCCGCCGGGGCCGGTGAGGGCGTTGGCGTTGCCGGAGTTCACCAGCACCGCCCGCATGCCCTCGGCCGGCACCCGCGCCCGGGCGTCCTGCACCGGCGCCGCCGCGGCGGCGTTGACGGTGAAGACGCCGGCGGCGGCGGCCGGGACGTCGGAGACCAGCAGCGCCAGGTCGCGCCGCGCCGGCTTCAGGCCGCAGGCGACGGCGGCGAAGCGGAAGCCCCGGGGGATCCTCATCTAGCCTCCCAGGAGATCGAGGCCCAGGGCCTCGTCCCAGCCCATGGCGGCGTCGAGCGCCTGCACCGCCTGGCCGGCGGCGCCCTTCACCAGGTTGTCGATGGCCGAGACCGCCACCGCCATGCCGGCCCGCTCGTCGACCGCCAGCCCCAGGTGCGCCCGGTTGGTGCGGACCACGTCCTTCACCGCCACCTTCTCGGGCGGCAGCAGCCGGACGAAGGGCTCGCCGGCGTAGGCGCGGCCCCAGGCGGCGTCGAGGTCCGCCGCGGCGGCGCCGCGGGCCAGCCGCAGCGAGCAGGTGGCGAGGATGCCGCGCCGGAGGGGGACGAGGTGCGGCACGAAGGAGATGGGGCCGCACCTCCCGGCGAAGCGGCGCACCGTCTGCTCGATCTCGGGGACGTGCTGGTGCCTCCCCAGGCGGTAGGCGCGGAGGTCCTCGTCCACCTCGCAGAAGGAGTAGTCCTCGCTGGCCTTGCGCCCCGCCCCCGAGACGCCGCTCATGGCGGCGACGGCGATGCCGTCGGCCTCCACCAGGCCGGTCTTCAGGAGAGGCGCCAGCGCCAGGGCGGTGGCGGTGGCGTAGCAGCCGGGGTTCGAGACCAGCCGCGCGCCCCGCAGCCGGGCCCGCTCCAGCTCGGGCAGGCCGTAGCGCGCGTCGGCCAGCTCCGCCGGCGCGCCGTGGGCGAAGCCGTACCACCTCGGGTAGAGGGCGCCGTCCTCCAGCCGGAAGGCGCCGGAGAGGTCCACCACCCGGACGCCGCGGGCCAGCAGCCGCGGCGCCAGCTCCAGCGACACCTCGGCCGGCGTCGCCAGGAAGGCGATCTCCGCCTGGAGGCCGGCGGCGTCGGCCAGCGCCGAGTAGCGCAGCGACGCGGCCGGGGCGGGCAGGGGGAGCCGGTCGCCGGCCGCCTGGCCGGCCCAGCGGTCGGAGAAGAGGGAGACGAGCCGCAGCTCGGGGTGCCGGGCGGCCAGGCGGGTCAGCTCCAGCCCGGAGTAGCCGGAGGCCCCGACGACGGCGACTGAATGATCATGCATGCCGATGCATAAGAATGCACCAGCGCGCGGATGTCAACGATCGGGCGGGGAAAAAAGGAAGGGCCGGCGTCGCCGCCGGCCCTTCGCGAGTGCCCAGGAGAGGACTCGAACCTCCACGGCCTTGCGACCGCTAGACCCTGAATCTAGTGCGTCTACCAATTCCGCCACCTGGGCGAAGCGTGGGGGTTATCGGATCGGAGGTGGGGGGCTGTCAAGGACGAGGGGGCCGGGCCGGGGTCGGAGCCGGGAGTATGATCTCGTCCATGCTGCTTCCCCTTCTCCTCACCGCCCTCTCCCTCGGCGCTCCCTCCCCGTCCGCCGAGCCCCCCGTCCCCATGACCACCGCCGCCCCCGCCTCGCTCCTCGGCGGCGAGGTGATGCCGGTGGGCAACGCCCAGCTGCTCGGCTGGGCCGGCTGGCCCGGCGTGGGGCTGCGCTACGCCCAGGGGTACGGCGACGCCGACGCCGGCGCCGACCTGCGCGCCGACTACACCACCGGCGAGATGGAGGCCGCCGGCTTCCTGCGCCTCCCGCTCTGGCCGGCCGGCAGCGGCGGCTTCGCCTTCCGGGTCCGCGCCGGCCTGTACGCCGGCTTCGGCGCCACCTGGGGCCGCTACGCGCACCGCACCGACACCGGGATCCTCTTCTCCCCCGGCCTGGCCTGGTCCACCTCCGCAGCCACCGGCACCTTCGCGCTGGGGCTCGACCTGGAATCGGCGACCACCTTCCACCGCGGCGGCGGGCTGTGGCTCGCGCCCACCCTCTCGGCGTCCGTCGAGGTCCCGCTGGTGGGCGGCGTCACCGCCGGGGCCCGCTTCGGCCTGGCGCGGCGCTGGGACTGGGGCGGCGCGCCGGGCGCGCTCCGCTCGCCCGACGACGCCGCCGAGCTGGTGGCGCTGATCGGCTACCGGATCTTCTGAAGGAGGGGGGGCGTGACGAAGCGCCCCCCTCGAGCTCCCCGCTCGCTCCGGTCCGGCCTCCTCCGGCCGGACCCGCCCTCGGCTGCTCGGGGCGCGGTCACCAGCGGGCCGCGCAGGCCATCACCGGCGTGCAGACGCCGTCCACCTGCTTCATGCGGCGCAGCATCTCCTTGCCGTCCACCACCGCGGTGACCCGGTCCGCCGCCGGCAGCTCCCGGCCGCGCGCGTCGATGAAGAGCACCGTCGGCTGGCTGATGACGCCGTACTTCTCCATCACCCGGTCCACCAGCTCCGACACCCTGGGGTCGGCGAGCTTGTCGGCGGAGTTGTCGATCTTGAGGAGGACGAAGCGGCGGGCCTCGGCCTGCACCGCCGGGTCGCTCCAGGCGGTGTGGTCCAGCTCGTTGCAGGCGGCGCACCAGTCGCCCCAGAAGTCGACGATCATCGGGCGGTGCTCGGCGCGGGCCAGCGCCAGCGCCTCCGCCTCCTGGTTCACCATCCAGGGCAGCTCCCCCCCGGCGGCGGCGGACTGCCGCGCGCCGGCGGCCCCCAGGGCGTAGACCGTGCCGAGGACGGTGAGCGCCACGCCCGTGCCCTTGAGCAGGTGGCTGCGCAGCGTGCCGCCGAAGCTCCCGTGCAGCGCCCCCAGCAGCACGCCGAAGGCGGCGACGCCGGCGGCGACCAGCGAGGCGTCGCGGGCCGTCGAGAACAGCGTGCGCAGGCCGGGGAAGGCGTCCTTGAGGAAGAGGCCGGCGGCGGCCAGCAGCGCCACCCCGAAGAAGCTCTTCACCGTGTCCATCCAGGCGCCGCTCTTCGGGAGCGACACCGAGAAGGCGCCGATGAGGAAGAAGAGCAGCCCCAGCCCCAGCGCGTAGGTGAACATGATGCCGGCGCCGAAGGCCACCGAGCCCTGCGAGGCGACGAAGGCCAGCGCCGCCGCCAGCACCGGCCCGGTGCACGGCGCGGCGATGATGCCGGCCACCAGCCCCATGGCCAGCGCCCCGGCGTACCCGGCCCCGCCCACGGCGTTGAGCTTCGCCTGGAGCGGCGCCGGCAGCTGCAGCTCGAAGGCCCCGAACATCGACGCGGCCATGGCCACGAACACCAGCGCCACGAAGCCCACCGCCCAGGGGTTGGTCGTCACCGTCCCGAAGGCCTTGCCGGTGAGGGCCGCGGCCACGCCCAGCGAGGTGTAGGTCGCGGCGATCCCCAGCACGTAGAGGCCGGAGAGGAGCAGGGCCTGGCGGCGGCTGGCGGCGCTGCGCGCGCCGAAGATCGACACGGTGATGGGGATGAGCGGGTAGACGCAGGGGGTGAGGCTGGTGAGCACGCCCCCCGCGAAGGCCACGCCGAAGGCCAGCACCGAGCCCGACGCCAGGTAGCGGGCCAGCCCCAGGTCGGTCGCCGCGCCGGTGGAGCCGGTGCCCGCGAGCGACGGCAGCCAGGCCACCACCGCGAAGGCCAGCGCGGCGAGGAGGACGCGGGTCGCGAGCTTCATCGGATGCCCACCTGGTGCGCCATCGTGCCGCTCCTGAAAAGCCCTTTGGGCTCGCCAGCTTGGAGCCAGGGGGCCTTGTTCCCCCCGACTCCTCCCGCTATAACCGCGCGGCCGTTCCCCCGCTTCCACCCCGAGGCGGCGAGGCCCCGGCCCGGCCCTACCTTAGAGGATCCGCGGCGCGATGAAGATTCCGATCTACATGGACCATCACGCCACCACCCCGGTGGACCCCCGGGTCCTCGAGGCGATGCTGCCGTACTTCGGCGTCGAGTTCGGCAACGCCGCCTCCAAGAGCCACGTCTTCGGCTGGCGGGCCGAGGAGGCGGTGGAGGCGGCCCGGGCCGAGGTGGCCGCCCTCGTCGGCGCCACCGCCCGCGAGATCGTCTTCACCTCCGGGGCCACCGAGTCGGACAACCTGGCCATCAAGGGGGTGGCCCAGTTCCACCAGGGCAAGGGGCGCCACCTGGTCACCTGCCAGACCGAGCACAAGGCGGTGCTCGACAGCCTGCACGCCCTGGAGCGGCAGGGCTTCGAGGTCACCTTCCTGCCGGTGGGGCGCGACGGCCGGCTCGACCCCGGCGCGCTGGAGCGGGCGCTGCGGCCCGACACCATCCTGGTCTCGGTGATGGCCGCCAACAACGAGACCGGCGTGCTCCAGCCGGTGGAGGAGATCGGCCGCATCACCCGCGCGCGGGGCGTGCTCTTCCACTGCGACGCGGTGCAGGCGGTGGGGCGCGTCCCCTTCGACGTCGAGCGGGCGAACGTGGACCTGGCCTCGCTCTCGGCCCACAAGCTCTACGGCCCGAAGGGCGTGGGGGCCCTCTACGTGCGGCGCAAGCCGCGGGCCCGGCTCGTCGCCCAGATGGACGGCGGCGGCCACGAGCGGGGGCTGCGCTCCGGGACGCTCAACGTCCCCGGCATCGTGGGCTTCGGGAAGGCCTGCACCCTCGCCGCCGCCGAGCTCCCCGCCGAGTCGGCGCGGCTGCTGGCCCTGCGCGAGCGGCTGCGCCGGGGGATCGACGCCGCCGTCGATCGGGTCACCGTGAACGGGAGCCTGGAGCACCGGCTCCCCGGGAACCTCAACGTCAGCTTCGCCTGGGTCGAGGGGGAGGCGCTGATGATGGCCATGAAGGACGTGGCCGTCTCCTCCGGCTCGGCCTGCACCTCGGCCTCGCTGGAGCCCTCCTACGTGCTGCGGGCCATGGGCGTCCCCGACGACCTGGCCCACTCCTCCATCCGCTTCGGCCTGGGCCGCTTCAACACCGAGGAGGAGGTGGACTGGGTCGTCGAGCTGCTGGGACGGAAGGTGAAGAAGCTCCGCGACCTGTCGCCCCTGGCCGAGATGGCGCGGCAGGGGATCGACCCCTCCTCCGTCGCTTGGGACGACCGCTGACGCGGACTCGCGCATGGCCTACTCGGAGAAGCTCCTCGACCACTACGAGAACCCGCGCAACGTGGGGACGCTCGACCGGGAGGCGCCCGACGTCGGGACCGGGCTGGTGGGCGCCCCGGCCTGCGGCGACGTCATGCGGCTGCAGATCAAGGTGAACGGCGAGGGGGTCATCGAGGAGGCCCGCTTCAAGACCTTCGGCTGCGGCTCGGCCATCGCCTCCTCCTCGCTGGTCACCGAGTGGGTGAAGGGGCGGACGGTGGAGGCGGCCCTCGCCATCAGCAACCGCGAGGTGGCGGCCGAGCTGGAGCTGCCGCCGGTGAAGGTCCACTGCTCGGTGCTGGCCGAGGACGCCATCAAGGCGGCGGTCGCCGACTGGCGCCGCAAGCAGGAGGGCGCGACCGGGGCGGCGGCCGGGCCCGCGCCGGCGGCGCCGCTGGCCGGGGCCGCGCCGGCGGGCGGGACCGGGCCGGGCCCGCGGCGGCCTTGACCTGCTGGAGCTGCCAGGCCGAGGTGGCCGAGGGCGCGCTGCGCTGTGCCGCCTGCCGGCGGGTGCAGCCGCCCGGCCCGCCGGGTGACCCCTTCGCCGCGCTCGGCCTGCCGCGGGCCT
>JAJZTO010000126.1 GCA_021848865.1 Myxococcales bacterium | reverse complement strand
GGAGATCTCCAGGATGATCTGGCGCATGGTCTTGTAGTCCAGCGCCGCGTCGCCCTTCACCATGATGGGGTGGCCGGGGAGCCGGGCGTACTCGGCCTGGAGGGCGTCGGCCAGCGCCTCGCGGGGAAGCTCGTTCTTGTCGAGGTAGGTCTTCCCGTTCTTGTCCACCGACACCAGGATGGGGTCGCCGCCCTGCTTCAGCTCCGAGACGTTGCGGGCCCGCGGCAGCTGCACCGCCCGCCCGCGCTGCAGCAGGGGGGTGATCACCATGAAGATGATGAGCAGCACCAGCACGACGTCCACCAGGGGCGTCACGTTGATGTCGCTCTTCACGCCCTTCGAGCCGACGTCCATCGACATGCCGCTGCTCCTTCGGCCCCGGCGCGCCGGGGCGGGGTGCCGATCACCGCTCCGCTACTTGTTGACGGCCTTCACCGCCTCGGGGCGGCCTTCCTTCATGAAGAAGTCCAGCAGCTCGTTGGCCGAGTCGTTGATGTCCACCTGCATGTCCTCGACCCGGTTGGTGAGGTAGTTGAAGAACATCACGGCGGGGATGGCCACCAGCAGGCCGAAGGCGGTGGTCACGAGCGCCTCGGCGATGCCGGCGGAGACCGAGCCCAGGCCGCCCGAGCCGGTGGCCGCCATCGCCTGGAAGGCGGTGATGATGCCGGCCACGGTGCCGAGGAGGCCGACGAAGGGAGCGGTCGAGCCGACGGTGGCCAGCCCGCCCAGGCCGCGGCGCAGGTCGGCGACGGTCCGCATCGAGCTGCGGTCCACCGCCCGGTTCACGGCCGCGACCACGTCGAATTCGCCCACGTCGTTGGGGCCCTTGGCCTTCAGGGCGCCGAGGCCGTGCTCGTACTCGGCGATGGCGAGCCCCAGCACCCGGCAGAGGTGGCCGCGCTTCAGCTTCTGCGCCAGCTCGGCCGCCTCGCCGAACTTGCCCGCCGGGAGGAGCGCCTTGAGCTGGTCGGCGTACTGCCGCGAGGCGGACTCGGCGCGGCCGAAGGTCACCATGCGCTCCGCCACCATGCCGAAGGCGTAGACCATCATGATGAAGAGGACGCCGGCGATGCCCTTGGCGAACGGGCCCATCGTCCCCCACATGTGGACGAGGTCGAAGGACATGGCCGGCTGGGCCTGGGCCAGGATCAGCTGGTGGACGGCGTCGAGGACGGGGAGCGACATGCTGACGTCTCCTGTGGCGGTTGCGAAGGGCTGCGGGGACTCGGGCGAAGGGTCTACTGCTGGAACTTGAGCGGCAGGAGCACCCAGATGGCGACGGGCTTCCCCTGGGCGTCGGCGCCCGGGGTCCACTCGCATCCGGTGATGGCCTGCCAGATGGCGTTGACGATGCGCTGGTCGGGCTCGGAGCCGAGCACCGAGAAGGCGTAGGGCTGGCCGCTGGGCCGGATGCCGAACTTGACGGTGACGTTGGTGACGTACCCCTGCAGGTCGCGGGGGATGCGGATGCTGGACTGGACGCAGCCCCGCTGCTTCATGGCCGGGGGCCGCCAGCCGGCGGTGGCGTACTGCGGGGCCTCCTCGATGCCGCCGCCGGCGCCGACCACGCCGCCCACCACGCCGCCGCCGCTCGCGCCCTCGTCGCCGCCGTAGTCCGGCTCCGGCTCGGGCGGCGTGTTGGCGTCCGGGAGCTTGATCTCCTCCTGGACCTCCTTGGGCTGGATCATCGCCTGGGGAGGCGGCGGGACCGGCTTGGGGGCGTCGCTGGGCGGCTTCGGGGCGACCCGCTTGCGGGGCGGCGGGGGCGGGGGAGGCGGAGGAGGCGGCGGGGCCGCCATCTTCACGAACTTCACGTCCACGATCGGCCCGTCGGCGACGTGGGCCCGGATCCGCTCGGAGACGAAGATGAGGGCGGCGATGAAGGCGACCTGGAACGCGGTGGAGCCGAAGAGGTAGGCGCCCTTGCGTGCGGCGCGCTTCCCGCCCTCGCGCTTGGTGACTTCGTCGAACATCCGATCCCCTCTGGCGGCGGGCGATCCGGTTGATGCCTGAGTCAGCCGGGCAAAAAAGAAGGCCCGTCTTTAGTCTCGGGCTCGGGGGAAGTCAATGCCCCGTGTCCGAGGCCCCGGGCCCTGCCGGCCCCCCTTTGGATTCAGGGGAATTCCCAGAGAAGGATCGCTGCGATCCGACCGCGGCTCGTGGTAGAACAGCCCACACGTGCTTGACATTCCCGCGTACAGGAGCTTAGAAACGCCCACTTTTCAGGCGTCCCGTGCGGTTTTCGTGACGTGAACCAGACGTCAGCAGTGCTGCGGCATAGCGCTCTCATCACGGAGGAAGTCATGAGGAAGAAGTTGCTGCGCTTCCTGCGGTTCGCCCCGATCGCCCTGCTGTTCGCGTCGACGGCCTTCGCGCAGACCACAAGCACCATCATCGGCGTCGTCACCGACGCGTCGACGGGCAAGCCGGTCGAGGGCGCGGTGGTCATCGCCACCAGCCCCAACCTGCAAGGCGAGCAGACCGCCGTCACCAGCAAGGACGGAAGCTTCCGCATCACCCTGCTGCCGCCTGGCCAGTACAAGCTGGCCGTGCAGATCGCCGGCTTCCGGCCCGGTGAGCGCAGCGACATCCGCCTCGGCCTGGACAAGACCCTCCGCGCCAACATGGCGGTGGTCCCCGAGGCCGTGACCCTCGAGGAGCAGGTGGTGAAGACCGGCACGCAGGCGCCGGTCATCAACGTCGGCAGCGCCGAGACCGGCGCGGTCATCTCCCGGGACTTCGTGGCCGCCATCCCGGTGGGCCGCACCTTCGAGTCGGTGGCCGTCACCGTCCCCGGCGCCCAGGCCGACGCCCTCGGCATCGGCTTCTCGGGCGGCCAGTCGCTCGACAACGCCTACATCCTCGACGGCCTCAACGTCGCCGACCCGGTCTACGCCGGCAACTCGTCCGCGATGCTCACCAACTTCACCGAGGAGATCGACGTCAAGACCGGCTCCTTCATGGCCGAGTACGGCCGCGCCACCGGCGGCGTCGTGAACGTGGTGACGAAGTCGGGCTCGAACGAGTTCCACGGCTCGGTCTTCTCGAACCTGCGCCCCGACTGGATGGTGAAGCCCTCCGGCATCCCGGCCGGGACCGCCGGCTACTCGCTCTGGTACCAGGAGCGGCCGCAGAGGGGCTCCTACTACGCCGACTACGGCTTCGAGGTGGGCGGGCCCATCAAGAAGGACAAGCTCTGGTTCTACGCCGGCTTCGCGCCGACCAACACGCGGACCGCCTACGAGCGCTACCAGCGCGCCGCCCAGTTCTCGGGCGGTAGTCTCGTGAAGTCGGGCGGCCAGTTCCTCTACGACGACGTCCCGGGCTCCCGGAAGAAGTACCAGGACAGCATCGACACCTACCAGTTCACCGGCAAGCTCACCTACCTGGTCAACGAGAACAACACCCTCTCGCTCGCCGCCACCGGCAACCTCCGCAGCCGCGACCGCCTGTACGGCATCAGCTCCACCGAGGAGCTGCGCATGAAGGCGGACCAGCGCTCGGTCTTCGACCTGAACGCCCGGTACGCCGGCAAGTTCCTCGACAAGAAGCTGATCGTCGAAGCGGTGCTCGGCCTCCACCGGACCCACGACCAGGACAACCCGAAGGACGTGCAGGTCACCGACGCCTCCGGCGCGACCTTCACGACCAACCAGCGGAACGACTACGCCATCGCCCACCGGAACTTCACCCACTTCTGGAACATCTCCACCTTCGAGGCGGTCGGGCCCACCTGCACCGACGGATCGCACGTCTGCCGCGCCTTCAGCTACCGCACCGGCGGTCTGGGCTACCTGAACCTGGGCGAGGACTCCACCCGCTACGCCGGCCGCGTCTCCGCCTCCTACCTGGCGAGCGCCTTCGGGTCGCACAACGTCAAGGGCGGCATCGACCTCGAGCAGAACTACTACGACCTGAAGAAGGACTACTCGGGCAACGGCGGCAACGGCGGCGGCTTCTTCTACTACTACGACACCTACGGTGGCTTCCTGCAGCTTCGCGCCTATGGCTCGGTGCGGGGCGGGGCCCAGCAGTACATGGACGGGACCATCGACAAGAGCTACATCACCTACGGCGGCGTCTCGACGAAGACGCTGACCAGCTCCAACGCCCTCTACGCCCAGGACAGCTGGCAGGTCCTCGACACCGGCGTCACCCTGAACGCCGGCATCCGCTGGGAGACGCAGGGGATGAAGGACCGCACCCAGTCCGACTCCCCGAACCTGTCGATCAACGACAACATCGCGCCGCGGCTCGCCGTCATCTACGACCCGACCCGCAGCGGCCGCAGCAAGATCGCGGCGAACTGGGGCCGCTACTACGAGATGATTCCCCTCGACATGGCCGGTCGCGCCTTCGGCTCCGAGCGCCAGGTGCAGGCCGTCTACGGCGACGGCAACGCCACCACCGGCGCCTGCCCCGGCGGCGTCTACGCTGCGGGTCCCCGGCCCTTCGACCCGCGCGCCTGCGACATCAGCCCCAACGGCGCCGACTTCTTCGGCCTGGTGGACATCAACAACAACGTCGCCAACATCGTCACCATCGGCGGCGTGTCGCCGGTGGCCCCGGACATCAAGGGCATGTACGTGGACCAGTTTGGCGCCTCGGCCGAGTACGAGGTGCTCTCCGACCTCTCGGTCGGCGTCACCTACGAGGGCCGCCGCCTGGGCCGCGCCATCGAGGACATGTCCTCCAACGACGGCGCGTCGTACTTCATCGGCAACCCCGGTGAGTCGAAGCCCTGGGACTACACCTTCAGCGGCTACAACGTGACCCAGACCCTGAACCCCCGCGGCGTCTACGCGGTGGACGCCTACACCGGCCGCACCTACTTCGCGCCCTTCCCGAAGCCGAGGCGCGACTACGACGGCATCACCTTCAAGGTGCAGAAGAACTTCAGCCGCAACTGGCAGGCTTTCGCGAGCTACACCTACAGCCGGCTGGTCGGCAATTACACCGGTCTCTACAGCCCGGACAACGGCCAGACCGACCCGAACATCACCTCGCAGTACGACCTCCCTGGCCTGATGCCGAACCGCGACGGCCCGCTCAGCGCCGACCACCCGCACACCATCAAGCTCTACGGCTCCTACACCTGGATCCCGACCCAGCGGCTCTCCGTCACCGGCGGCGGCGCCTACACCGGCCACAGCGGCAACTCGGTGAGCTACCTGGGCGCCCACCCGCTCTACGGCGCGTCGGAGGCCTTCGTCCTCCCCCGCGGCATGGGCGGCTACGGCGCGTTCGTGAACCAGTTCGACCTGAAGGGGAGCGTCGAGTACATCATCAAGGCCCCGTACACCGTCCGGTTCACCGTGGACCTCTTCAACGTCCTGAACGACCAGACCGCCACGCAGCTCGACAACAACTGGACCTACAGCTACGTGCTCCCGATCCTGGGCTCGGGCTGCCACTCCAAGAACGCGGCGGGCAAGGCCGATCCCGTCAAGGCGGCCCTGGCCGACTGTCCGGACCTCGGCTACCTGCGCACCATCGACGGGCGGCCCGCGGCCATCAACTCGAACTGGGGACGGCCGGTCGCCGCGACGTCGTCCTACAACCCGGCCCGCTCGCTGCGCCTCGGCCTCTCGCTGTCGTTCTGACCGAGCCCTGCGACCATGAGGACCAAGACCATGAACGCCAGGATGAGCAAGTGGATGATCGCCGCGGCCGTCGTCGCCCTCGGCAGCACGGCCTGCAACCCCTACCCGAAGGAGAACACCGCCGCGCCCCGCGTGGACCGGGTGCTCGCCATCGGCGACTCGGTGGTCGACGTGGAGGCGCCCGGACCGTTCGTCGTCAACGTCGGTGAGTGGGGCTCTCTCGCCTTCATCGTCCAGTTCAACAAGCCGATGAACGCGCTCAGCATCCAGTCGTATCCAAACCTGGACCCCAGCGGCAACTCCTGGCCGACGACCGGACCCGAGCCCGTCGCCGATCACGTCTGCTACCCGCCGGCGAACCTCACCATCACCCCGGCCGGCCCGGCGGGCACCTACTACACCTGCTACTACCCCTCCACCCCCGACACCACCTCGGGCTCGCAGCTCATCCTGCAGACGGTTCCGGGCACGAGCCAGACGTCGGGCTCCTTCTTCCCTGGCGGCGTGGACTACCACCTCACCGGGACGGTGGAGGACCTGCAGGGCACCCCGCTGGCCATCGACGCGACCTTCAAGGTCGCGATCGGGGCGCCGGCGGCGCCGGTGCTGACCCCGTCCGCGGGCAGCGTGGTCGTGGACTGGACGGCGGTCGCCAACGCGACGTCCTACGACGTGCAGCGGGCGCCGAACGTCCCGGCGGGGACGCCCCTGGTCGATGCCGCGGGCACCTACGCCGCCGTGGCCACCGGCCTGACGGCCCTCACCTACACCGACACCGTGGCCGCCGGGACCTACTGGTACCGGATCGTCGCCCACGGCGCCAACGGCACCTCCACGCCCGGCCTCGAGGCCAAGGTGGTGGTCCCGTAGGCTGCAGGAAGGCTCCGAAGCTCCGAGGGGCCGGCCTCCGGGCCGGCCCCTTTTTTCATGTCGGAA
Source organism: Myxococcales bacterium (assembly GCA_021848865.1). Taxonomy (GTDB): domain Bacteria; phylum Myxococcota; class Myxococcia; order Myxococcales; family Anaeromyxobacteraceae; genus JACRMN01. The sequence continues at coordinate 1,086 of JAJZTO010000126.1, read as the reverse complement.
GCGGCCGCGAACTCCACGCGGCCGCGAAAAGGAAACGGCCCCGGCCCGCGCGCGGCGGACCGGGGCCTCTCGCTTCCTGGCCTTCCGGAGGGCCGGCTACTTCACCAGGCCGGCGGTCTTGGCGACCTCCTCGGCCAGGTTCTCCTGCTTCTTCTCGAGCCCTTCGCCCAGGACGAAGCGGGCGAAGCGGCGCACCTGGATGTTCTCGCCGATCTTGGCGACCGCCTCGGTGAGGACGTCGCCCACCTTCTTCTTGTCGTCCTTCACGAAGGGCTGCTCCAGCAGGCAGACCTCGCTGTAGTACTTCTCGACCTTGCCGGTGGCGATCTTCTCGACGATGGCCTCGGGCTTCTTCTGCTCCCGGGCCTGCGACCGGGCGATCTCCAGCTCCTTGGCCACCAGCTCCGCCGGCACCTCCTCGCGGCGCACGCAGAGCGGCGCGGCGGCGGCGACCTGCATGGCGACGTCCTTCACCAGCGCCTGGAAGGCGTCGGTGCGGGCCACGAAGTCGGTCTCGCAGTTCACCTCCACCAGGACGCCGATCTTGCCGCCCATGTGGATGTAGCTGGCGACCGCGCCCTCGGTGGCGGCGCGGGCCGACTTCTTGGCGGCGGCGGCCAGCCCCTTCTTGCGCAGCAGCTCCTCGGCCTTGGCGAAGTCGCCGCCGGCCTCGGTGAGCACCTTCTTGCAGTCCATCATGCCCGCCCCGGTCTTCTCCCGGAGCTCCTGCACCATCTTGGCGGTGATCTCGGCCACGTCTGTCGTCCTTTCGGTTCGGGTCCTTCGAAAACGATGGGGCGGGCCGAGAGGGCCCGCCCCGGGATCTCGGGCTGGCGGGTGCCGCCGGGGCGCTACGCCTTGGGCTCCCCGCCCTCGGGGGCGGCGGCCTGCACCTCGCCCTTGCGCACCACCTCGACGCGGGCGCTGGCGGCGCCGCGGTCCTCGCGCGGGGGCCGGCGGTCGCCGCGGCCGCGGCGCTCGCGCTTCTGCCCGCGCTCGCTGGCGGCGTCGCGGTCGTCCTGGGCGCCGCGCTCCTCGGCCACGCCGTGCTCGGCCACCCAGGCCCCGTGGCGCGCCTTGCCCTCG
>JAJZTO010000125.1 GCA_021848865.1 Myxococcales bacterium | reverse complement strand
GGTAGCTCAGTCGGTAGAGCAGGGGACTGAAAATCCCCGTGTCGGTGGTTCGATTCCGCCCCCGGGCACCACGTCATCCGAGCTCGAACATCGCGGCCCGCCAGGCAACCCCTGGCGGGCCCGCTGATTTGAGGGGGGCGTGGCGGCGGGTGCGGCCGGGTCCATCTGGTCCACCGGGTGCGCGGGATCCTCGCCAGGCCGCTGTAAGTGTTGCACCGGCGCTGAAGTGAAGCCCATCGTCGGGGCGAGGCGGCGGGGCGCCCATGAAGCCGCGCGAAGGAACTCCTGTTCCAGCCTGCTACTTCACCAGTTCATCGACCTGCGCGATGAGCCCCGGCAGGTCCCTGCCGACGATGTCGAGCAGGACGTCGAGGTCGATGTCGAAGTACATGAGGCGAGACCACCTCGTGCCTGGCGTGTGATTAGAAGGGGCAGCGCCTCGGCGACGACGTCCCTGGCTCGCCGATCCTGTCGGGGACCCGACCGAACTTCTCGGAGAGTGCTATGCTTCCGGGACGCTCATGGCGTTCTCCGTGAAGACGGCTCTCATCGTCATCGGCATTGCGGCCGTTCTGGCCTTGGTTCTCGCCATCCTGATTCGGTTTCGGACGGTCCCTACTCATTCCGCGAGCGCGGCCGACATCCCGAACATCGTCGAGCAGCTCCACAACGGCCGCGAGACGCCTCGCTACGCAGTGCTCATGTTCGGCCCGACCGAGTCCGAAAACGACACGGTCAATCTGCAATTCTCCGTGGAGGACGGCCGGTTGGGGCTCGACTGGGTGCTTCTCGCTCCGAGGAACATCGCGGACAAGGACCGCGTGGTGGAGTTCGCAGAGAGACGGGGCCACCTCCTGGCAGAACGCAAGAAGAACGGCGTCCGCTACCTGCGGAGCGAAGGAGAGGGCGTGGCGGACTTGGGCATCGCCATCATCACGACCTTCTATCGCATCTCGCCGGGCGAGCCTCTGGGGCTCATCGCCGAGGGGTTCACGTGGCCACCGCCCGGAAGGCGGGAGAAGGCCCTCTGAGACTCTTGCCACACGACCGATTCGTGCTCTGGTCGAAGGACCCTCCACTCGTGGTCGCTGCTCGGGTGGCTCAATCCGTCGCCCGTCCCTCCTGGTCCTTCCGGCGTCCGCCACAGCCGTTCGTCGGGGCCGTCAAGGGCCTACGCTTCAAGGTCCTGCGGGTGCAGCCCGGGCGGAACTCATTCCAGGCCGTGATACTTGGCGAGGTCCGCCCGAACGAGGACGGCGCCGAGGTCCGGGTCCGCGTCCGGCTTTCCTGGCCCGTTGCCGCGTTTCTTGCGGCGTGGATGGGATTCTTTTTCCTCGGCTCCCTCGGGCTCTGGGACAAGGCTCCCGACGCTCGCGTGGGGGTCCTATTCGGCGGGTTCGCATACCTGCTGATGACCGCTTCCTTCTGGGGCGATGTCAACGTGGTGCGCGGCGCACTTTGCAGGGCACTGGGGTGCGAGGACAACCCGCCACTCGGTTGAAGGCTTCACTGGGGAACGCGCGGAGGCAGGTGGCCGTCGCGTCCGCAACCATCGGGGCATCGCAGGCCGCGTAGAGCTCGCGGCGGGCGTGGGACCGGGGCCGGAACAAGTCTGCCAGTACAGGTCTCACTCCGGGTAAGATGCGTCAGTGACCTTCCCCGCGCTCCGCGCCGCCGCCTTCGCGGTCCTCTTTGCGACGGCCTGCGCCCACCAGCGGAACCGCCTGATCGATCGACTGGAGGAGGGCCCGGTCCGCTTCGAAGCAGGACAGGTGTCGCCCGGGGCCGAGATCGTCTCGCTGGACGTCGAGAACAGGACCCTGGCGGTCGGGCCGGGCCGCGCCGCTGCTGGTGCGCTCCGGGTGGCTCTCGAAGGGCCGCCCTTCCTGTGCGCCGTGCCGTTCCTCATTCCGACCTTCGTCGTCGTCGACGCCGTCTTCGGCGCCGTGGACGACGGGGCCCGGTGGGCGGCCCTCCGCGCCTGGCGGCGCCTGGACGAGAACGCCGCCTCGCCGGCCGGATCGGAGGAGCGGCTGCTCCAGGCGGTGCGCGGCGGCGCCTGGCGGGCCGAGATCGGCGAGGCGCTGATCGAAGGAGCGGCAAAGGAAGCGGCCAAGCACGGCCGCGATGCGCCGCCGTGGACCCCGGGCAACCCGGGCGCCGCCCGGCTGGTGCTGGCGCTGGAGCGGGTCCGTTTCGTCCACCAGGATGGGACGGCGCCCCTGGCGGTCACGGCCGCCTTCGGCGCCGAGATCCGGTGGCCTCGAGGGACGTGGCGAACCGTCGTCCCCGAGGTCGATCCGGAGGCGCGGCTGCTGCGCGACTGGCTGGCGGACGGCGGGGCCCGGCTTCGCGCGGCCCTGCTCGGCATGGCGCGCCGCGCAGGCGCCACGGCCGTGGAGGAGCACCTGGACTCGCTGGACGGTCTCGCTCTGCGGGGGCGCAACGCCTTGCGACCGGTGAGCAGCCGGGAAGAGCCCGTCCTCACGAGCGCCCCGGAGCCGATGCGCCCCCGCCTGGTTCGCAGGGTGCCGGTGATGATCGATCCGGCCTTCCGGACCGTCGCCTGGGGGCCGTGGACGCCCGCCGACCCGCTTCCGGAGGGCACCTCGGTCCACTACCAGTTCCGCGCCTGGCGAGCGCCGCGCGCCCGGACCGACGATCCACCGACGGTCGACCTCGACGGCCTCGACGCGCCGGTGGTCCGGCTGCCCGACGATCTGGTGGAGGGCGAGCTCTACGAGTGGTCCGTCCGGGCGGTCCTCGTCGCCGGCGGACGGCGCCTGGCGACGACCTGGGCCTGCGACTGGGTCTCCGCCGATGCGGCGGCGCCGGGCACCTTCTGTCTGCCCTACGAGCTGCGAGTGTCATCGGAGGGAGCCGTGGCCGGTCGGCGGTAGCGGGTCGCCTCCGCCCGCCCGCGCGCCCTCGCCGTTTCCACGCTCCCTCTCCACCTTGCGCCGGCCGCCCGCCCGTGGAATGACCTGCCGGTGCGCGGCCTCGAGAACTACCCGCTCTTCTACGACGCCTTCTGCTCGGTGATGGAGTACTGGGGCCTCTCCCGCTGGCGCGACTGGCTGGTGGGCGGGGCCCGCGGCCGCACCCTGGAGGTGGGCTGCGGCACCGGCCGGAACCTCCACCGCTACGGGGCCGGCGTGGCGCTGGTGGCGGTGGAGCCGGACCCGCGGATGCTGCGGGTCGCCCGCCGGCGCGCGCCCGACGTGCCGCTGGTCCGGGCCAGCGCCGAGGCGCTCCCCTTCCGCGACGGCGCCTTCGACACCGTGGTCTCGAGCCTGGTGTTCTGCACCGTGCCCGACGCCGACCGCGGCCTCGCCGAGGTGCGCCGCACGCTCCGCGACGACGGCCGGCTGCGGATGGTGGAGCACGTGCGCTCCGACTCCCGCTGGGAGGCCCGCTGGCAGGACTGGGTCCAGCCGGCCTGGACCTGGGCCGCCGGCGGCTGCCACCCGAACCGCCGCACCGAGCAGGCGGTGGAGCGGGCCGGCTTCGTCATCGAGCCGGACGGGCGGCGCCGGAGCGGCACGATGCGCCGCTTCTCGGCGCGCCGCGGCTGACGGGCGGGAGCGCCGTCGCGCGGCCCTTCCACGGCCTTCCTCCGACCCGCCCTTCCGTGGTCGGATGGGCCGCCACCTCCGGGAGGACCGATGGCGACCCCCCAGGCGATCCAGGACCTCATCCCCGGGCACCACTGCTGGGGCTGCGGGACGCTCAACCCCCGCGGCCTGCACATCAAGAGCTACGTCGAGGGCGACGAGACGGTCTGCCGCTTCCAGCCCTGGCCCGAGCACGTGGCCGGGCCGACCACGGTGGTCTACGGCGGGATCCTGGCGTCGGTCATCGACTGCCACACCCTCTGCACCGTCATCGCCGACCTCTACCGCGCCGCCGGCCGCGAGATCGGCAGCGGGCCGCCCATCTGGGCGGTGACCGCCTCGCTCAAGGTCGACTACCTCGCGCCCACGCCCATCGACCAGCCCATGGAGCTGCGGGCCCGCGTCCGCGAGGCCAAGGGGCGCAAGCGCGTGGTCGAGTGCACGGTGCGCTCCGGCGGGCGCGACTGCGCCCGGGCCGAGGTGGTGGGCGTCGAGGTCCCGGCGGCGTGGGGGGCCGGGGGGCCGTGACCGCTCAGCGCCAGCCGCTGCGCGCCATCACCACCTTGGGATAGGCGCAGCGGAAGCCCGCCTCCTCCAGGGTGCGCGCCGAGGCGGTGCCCGGCTCGGTGGTGCCGGCGGCGAGGTCGCAGCCGTGCTCGGCCGCCCAGGCGAGCCGGGCCCGCACCAGGGCGCGCTGCAGCCCGCGGCCGCGCCGGGCCGGGACGACGCCGGCGCCGGAGAGGATCGCCACGCCGCCCAGGGCCGAGACCACGGCGCAGCCGGCCGGCCCGCCGCCGTCGAAGGCGAGGAAGCAGGTGTTCCCCTCGGCGCGCGTCGTCGCGCCGAGGGCGCGGCGCTGCGTGTCCGACTGCGTCGGCCCGCCGAGGGAGCTCTGCGCGAACACCTCCACCCAGGTGCGCTGCTCGCCGTCGGCGACGGGCCGGACCTCGACGGCGGGGGCCTGGGGCAGCGGCAGGGGCCGGCGCCACCAGACCTGGAGGAAGCGCTCCACCGCGTAGCCGCGCTGGGCGAGCCGCTCGGCCAGCGAGGCGTCGGCGCAGGAGAGCAGCTCCACCCGGACCGGGCCGCCCGCCAGCCCGAGCTGCGCCTCGACGCGGGCCAGGTCCTCCGCCGTCACCGGCCCGTCGAGCCCGAGCCCCAGGGCCGCGGAGAAGGGGGAGCGCGGCCCCTTCATCACCGCCCACCCGCCGGCGACCTCGAGGGACGTCCCCGGTCCGGTCCGATCGAGCTGGACGGCCTGGGCGCGCTCGATGCGGCGCGCGAGGTCGCGGGGATCGGGCCGGTCGGGCGCCATGGGCGCCGATTCTAGCAGGGGCCGGGCCTCGACCCGCGCCCCCCCCCCGCGACTCAAGGCCGGGCGCGCAGGTACTGCTTCGGCCAGGGGCCGTCGGCCCGGAGCGCCGTCGCGGCGCGCAGCGGGAAGTGCGGATCGCGCAGCAGCTCGCGGGCCAGCAGCACCAGGTCGGCCTGGCCGCTTCGGATCACGTGGTCGGCCTGCTCCGGCGTCACGATCATCCCCACCGCGCCGGTGGCGACGCCGGCCTCGCGCCGGACGCGCTCGGCGAAGGCGGTCTGGTAGCCGGGCCCCACGGGCACCTTGGCCGTCGCCGCCAGGCCGCCCGACGAGGTGTCCACGAGGTCCACCCCCAGCGGCTTGAGCTGCCGGGCCAGCTCCACCGTCTGGCCGGCGTCCCAGCCTCCCTCCACCCAGTCGGTGGCCGAGAGCCGCACCAGCACCGGCAGGTCGTCGGGCCACTCGCGCCGGACCGCCGCCACCACCTCGCGCACCAGCCGGGTGCGGTTCTCGAAGCTCCCGCCCCAGCGGTCGGTGCGCCGGTTCGAGAGCGGGGAGAGGAACTGGTGCAGCAGGTAGCCGTGGGCGGCGTGCACCTCCGCGGCCCGGAAGCCGGCGGCCCGGGCCCGCCGGGCGGCGGCGGCGAAGGCGGCGATCAACCCGGCCAGGCCCGCCTCGTCGAGCGCCTCGGGCACCGGGTAGCCGTCGGCGAAGGGGACCGGGCTCGGGCCCACCACCGGCCAGCCGCCGGCGGCGGGCGGCTGGGGCGCGCCGCCCTGGTCCCAGGGGGCGCGGACGCTGGCCTTGCGGCCGGCGTGGGCCAGCTGGACGCAGGCGACGGCCCCCTGCGCCTCGACGAAGCGCACCACCCGGGCCAGCGGCTCCACCTGGGCGTCGTTCCACAGCCCCAGATCGGCCGCCGAGATGCGGCCGCGCGCCTCGACGCCGGTGGCCTCGAAGATCACCAGCCCGGCGCCGCCGACGGCGCGGGCGCCGAGGTGGACGAGGTGCCAGTCGTTGGCGAGGCCGTCCACCGCCGAGTACTGGCACATGGGCGAGACGGCGATGCGGTTGCGAAGCGTGACGCCACGGAGGGCGAGCGGGGAGAAGAGCATGGCCGGATGAGACACCGGGAACGGCGCGGCGGCAAGCGCCGGCGCCGGAGGATGCCGATCCGGCCGCCCCTCGTTGTGGCAGAATGGCGCCCCTTTCCGCGGCGCCCGCGCGCCGCCCGCGCCCCCGAGGAGCCGCCATGTCCCGTGTCATGAACTTCAACGCCGGCCCCGCCGCCCTTCCGCTGCCCGCGCTGGAGCGCGCCCGGGAGGAGTTCCTCGACTTCGCGAAGAGCGGCATGTCGGTGATGGAGCACAGCCACCGCGGCAAGGAGTACGAGGCGGTCCACGACGAGGCCATCGCCCTGCTGCGCGAGCTGCTCGGCGTGCCCGACGCCTACGAGGTGCTCTTCGTCCAGGGCGGCGCCTCCCAGCTCTTCGCCCAGATCCCCATGAACCTGGTGGAGAAGGGGCAGAGCGCCGACTACGTCGTCACCGGCGCCTGGAGCGAGAAGGCGCTCTCCGAGGCCAAGATCGCCGCGGCCATGCTCGGCGGCGGCGTGAAGGTCGCCTGCAGCACCGGCGCCGGCGAGGGCAAGGAGAAGAGCTACGTCCGCTGCCCGCTCCCCGCCGAGGTGAAGGGGGACCCGGCCGCCGCCTACCTCCACGTCACCTCCAACGAGACCATCCACGGCGTCGAGTTCGAGGCCGATCCCTCGCGCCCCTTCCCCGGGACCGGCGCGGTGCCGCTCGTCGCCGACATGTCCTCCGACTTCCTCTGGCGGAAGTTCGACGTCTCCCGCTTCGGCCTGGTCTACGCCGGCGCCCAGAAGAACATCGGCCCCTCGGGCGTGGTGGTGGTGCTGGTGCGCAAGGAGCTGGTCGCCCGGGGGCGCAAGGACATCCCCAAGATCTTCCAGCTGCGCACGCCGGCCGAGAACCGGTCGCTCTACAACACGCCGCCCACCTTCGGCATCTACATGATCCGCAACGTCCTCGCCTGGCTGAAGGGGCTGGGCGGGCTCGGCGCCATGGAGGCGCGCAACCGCGCCAAGGCGCGCCGGCTCTACGAGGTCATCGACGCCCACCCCGGCACCTACCGCTGCCCGGTGGAGCGGGAGAGCCGCTCGGTGATGAACGTGGTCTTCCGGCTGCCCACCGAGGCGGACGAGGAGCGATTCGTGAAGGAGGCCAAGGCCAAGGGGATGGTGGGGCTCAAGGGCCACCGCTCCGTCGGCGGCATCCGCGCCTCCACCTACAACGCGGTGGAGCCGGCCTGGCTCGAGGCGCTCGCCGGCTTCATGGCCGACTTCGCGAAGCGCGGCTAGCGGGCGCGGGCGGCGCCGGACCCATCTCCGCGGGGTTGCGCCCTTTCCCCCGATCGAACGCCTGCGTGGGGGATAACCCCTGCGCGATTTCGGCACGGCGAAATTCGGCCGCGGGCAACTGATTTTTCGCGTCTCATTTCCAATTGTTATGCGGCGGCGGTCCGCGGCAAGTGCCTGTGGGCCGTGTGGCACCGCATTCGCACATCCCCCCGAGCGGCAAGGGGGAGAACCCGGTGCGAAAGCTGCTCACCGGAAGCGAGGCCGTCGCCCAGGGGGCCATGGAGTCCGGGGTGCACGTCGCCGCGGTCTGCCCGGGCCCGGTGGCGGGGGACGTCGTCGC
>JAJZTO010000124.1 GCA_021848865.1 Myxococcales bacterium | reverse complement strand
GATCTCGGCTCGCCGGCGAGGTTCACGCAGGCGTCGCAGCCCCGCAGGGCCTCCTGCCAGGGACCGGCGGCGGTGGGGTCGCCGCGGAGCGGCACCACCCCGGCCGGCAGCGCGGCGGCCGCGGAGCGGGAGAGCGCCGTCACCCGGTGACCGGCGCGCAGCAGCTCCGCGCACAGCGCCCGGCCGATGAGCCCGGTGGCCCCGGTGACGAAGACGTGCATGCGCGGCGCCTCCTGGTGCGGCCCGCCCGGGCCGCGGCGAGGGACGAGGACGCTACTCCAGCAGCCCGGCGGCGGCGTCGGCGCCCGGGACGTGGCGCAGCACCCAGACCAGCAGCACCAGCCCCACCGCCAGGCCGGCGTAGGCGAGCCCCCAGCGGACGATCTCGCCCGCGGTCATGGGCTCGGCGCGGCCGGCGCGGCCGGCCCGCTCCACCGACCGCAGGAAGGCCTTCTCGCCGGGGCCGCCCGGCGGCGGGCCGAGGACGGCGCGCAGGTAGGACCAGTGGACCGGCCCGAAGCGCGCCGGCGCCGGGAGGAGCCGCAGGGCCCTCGCCCCGGCCCGCGCCTGGGCCTCGCCCATGAGCTCCATCGCGCCCAGCGCCGCGAGCAGCCAGATCATCGAGAAGCCGAGCACGCTCCCCAGCGCCACCGCCCCCGCCAGACCGGCCACCGTCACCGCCAGCCCCAGGGTGGAGGAGTAGGAGAAGGCGAAGGCCTGCAGCGCACGGCCGCCGTCGAGCGGGGCGATGGGCAGGAGGTTGAAGAGGTTCAGGATCGCCCAGCCGGCGGCGATGGTGGCCAGGTGGTGGTTGCCGGTCCAGGCGAAGAGGCCGGCCGGCACCAGCGTGAAGGCCGAGCCCCAGAGCGGCCCGTTCAGCGCCACGTAGGCCTGCTGCCGGCGCGAGGTGAACTCGTCCTCGGTCACCGCCATCGCCCCGAGCAGGGGGACGAAGTACATCCCGCGCACCTTCATCCCCGTCCGCTTCATGGCGTGGACGTGGCCGTACTCGTGGACGAAGAGCTGCAGCATCAGCGCCAGGCCGAACTGCCAGGAGAAGATCAGCGAGTAGGTGGCGGCCGAGGCGGCGACCAGGCCGAGGTTGGTGGCCCCGGCCGCCTTCAGGGCGGCGGCGCCCGCCTTGCCGAGCGCGCCGAGCAGCTTCCCGCCCAGCTTGGCGACGAGGCCGAGCAGCCCCACCCGGCCGCCGCGCTCCCGCGCCGGGACCGCCGGCGCGAGGGCCGGCTGCGGCGCGCCGCCGGGCGGCTCCGCCGCCGGGGCCGGCGCCGCCGGCGCCTCCGCCAGCCCCTCCGGGAAGACGTTCCAGGCCGGGCAGCGCTGCACCAGCAGGCCGAGCAGCAGCGGCGCCTCCCGCAGGTCCACCACCGGCACCGGCCGGCCGTCGGCGCCCGGCACCGGCTGGCAGGGCCCCAGCCCCGCCAGGTCGGCGAAGGCGAAGCTGCGGCCCACCGGGTCGGCGACCACGGCGTAGCGCTGCACCGCTCCCTCGGCGCGGGCGGCGAAGCCGAACCCGAGGCGCAGCTCGGCCCAGCGCGCCACCAGGCCCGCCCCCGGCTGGCCCGCCGGCCCGAGGACCCGCAGCCCCTCCTCGTCGGCGACGGCGCGCAGGCCGCGCAGCTGGTGGGCCGAGCCGGCGACCCAGGAGGCCACCGCGCCGAGCAGGCCGAAGAGCAGCACCGGCAGCTGGAGCAGCGCCCCCACCAGCGCGCCGGCCAGCGCGCCCAGGAAGAGCGGAAGCCCCATCGGCTCGGCCGGCGGGCGGAAGGTCGCGGTGGCGCGCTTCGCGGACACGTCAGGCCTTGCCGCGCGGCGCGCCGGCCGGGAGGCCGTCGGGGAACTTCACCTCGGCCTCGCTGGGGCGGATGTAGTGGGGCTCCAGCGCGAAGAGCGCCGGGGCGTCGTAGGCGGCGCCGCCGAGCCGGGCCGCCGCGAGCCGCGCCACCGCGCCGGCCGGCGGCGTGGACACCTCGGTGCGCAGCCGCGGCAGCGCCGGCGCGAGCCGGTCGCGCCAGGCCTCGTACCCCTCGCCGAAGGCGGCGGGCCGCAGCCCCGCGAGCGAGAGCGCCGCCACCCGCTCCAGCAGCGCCTGCGGCGGCAGGGCCGCCTCGGGCTCCACCGCCTCCAGCCCGTCGCCGGCGGCGCGGTAGAAGCCGGCGTAGAGCTCGCCCTTGCGGGCGTCGAGCAGCGGCAGGAGCAGCGCCCCGGGCGCGGCGTCGGGCGCGGCCGCCAGCGCCATGGCGGCCAGGCTGGAGACCCCGGCGATGGGCCGCCGGTTGGCGTAGGCCAGCCCCTTCCAGGTGGCGAGCCCGACGCGCAGGCCGGTGAAGGAGCCGGGGCCGAGCCCCACCGCGTACCCCTCGACGTCGGCGATGCGCCGGTCCACGGCGGTGAGCAGGTCGCCGAGGGCGCCGGGGAGCCGGGCGCCGTGGCCGCCGGTGGGACCCCGGGGGCCGGGCTTCGCCGGGGCGTGCTCGGTGCGGTCGCACAGCAGGCGCGCCCGCCCGCCCTCCACCTCGGCGAGCGCGCAGGAGAGCGTCAGCGTGGCGGTGTCCACCGCGGCGACCAGCATCGGCGGACCCCCGTCACCCCATCAGCCGGGCGATGTCGTTCTTGAAGACGGCGATCATGAGGAGCAGCAGCAGCGCCAGCCCCACCAGGTTGGCGATCTCCCGGGCCCGCACCGAGAGGCGCCGCCGGGTCACCGCCTCCACCGCGCAGGCGGCGATGTGGCCGCCGTCCAGCACCGGGATGGGCACCAGGTTCATGAGCCCCAGGTTCACGCTGATGAGCGCCATCTTGAAGAGGAAGCTCTCCACCCCCTCCTCCGCCGCCTGGGCGGCGATGGAGAAGAGCATGATGGGGCCGCCCACGGTCTTGAAGGAGATGTCGCCGGTGAGGATGCGGCCGATCCCCAGCACCGTGAGCCGGGTCACGTCCCAGAGGTGGCCGACCGAGGTGGCGAGCAGCTCGTCGAAGGGGAGGCGCAGCGCGACCTGGTCGGCGAGCAGGTCGGCCGGCTTCACCGGCCCGCGCGAGGCGGGCAGGAAGCCCAGCGCCAGCCGGCGGGTGGTCTCGCCGGTGGCCTCGTCCCGGACCTGCTGCTCCACCGGGACCAGCGAGACGGTGCGCCCGCCCGCCAGCGAGAGCGCCACCGGCTTCCCCGCCTTGAAGTCCGCGGCGTGGGCGTTCAGGTCGCGGAAGGAGCGGACCGGCTTCCCGTTCACCGCCAGGATGTCGTCGCCGCGGCGCAGCCCCGCCGCCTCGGCCGGGCTGCCGGGCAGCACCCGGGCCACGAAGGCGGAGAGGGTCGGATCGGCGGAGACCAGGGAGGGCCCGGCGCCGGCGCAGGTCGGCACCGCGGCGAGCGACCGGGGCTCCCAGGCGGCGCCGGCCGTGGCCGGGCGCGCGGCGCCCTCGGCCGGCTTCGCCGCCGGGCCCTCGCGCAGCACCTGGAGGTCGATGGGGGCGCAGGCGGCCGCCGCCAGGGCCCGGTCCAGGTCGCCGAGGTGGCGCACCGGCTTCCCGGCCGCCTGGACCACGAGGTCGAAGGGCTCGACCGGCCCGGCGGCGCCGGGCGCGGCGGGCGCCACCAGCGCCGGCGGGTAGCTCGGCATCACGCCGATGACGCCGCGGGTGGTGGTCTCGACCGGGTTCGACTCCTTCTCCGCGGCGGGCGTGACCGTGAAGGCCGGGAGGCGCCGGCCGTCCCGCTCCACCTCGAAGCGCAGCGGCTCCTCGGGGTGCGGGGAGACCGCCTCGCGCAGGTCGCCGAACCAGCGGATGGCGTGGGCCCGGCCGCCGGGGCCGGTCACCGTGAGGATGCGGTCGCCGGGCCGGAGGCCGGCCACCGCCGCCGGGCTCCCCGGGGAGATGGTCCCGACCACCGGGCCGGGCACCGGCTTGCCGTTCTGGAGGAGGCCGATGCCCAGGTACAGGAGGATGGGGAAGAGGAGGTTCGCGGCCGGGCCGGCCACGGCGATGAGGAAGCGCCGGAAGGGGCCCTGCTCCAGGAAGCCGCGCCCCTGGTCCTCGGGCGAGGGCACCGCCGACGGGTCGTCCCCGGCCATCTTCACGTAGCCGCCCAGCGGCAGCGCGGCGACGCGGTACTCGGTCTCGCCCACCGTGAAGCCGAAGAGGCGCGGGCCGAAGCCGACCGAGAAGCGCACCACCTTGACGTTCAGGGCCTTGGCCACCAGGAAGTGGCCCAGCTCGTGAACGAAGATCAGCCCTCCGAGCAGGAGGACGATGGAGCCGATCTTGAAGAGGAGGTCGGTGGTCATGTCCGGGCCGCGGGCCGGCCCTTCAGGATGTAACGCGAAGGGCCGCCTGGCGCTTCCCCCATTCGCTGGCCGCCAGGGCCTGCGCCACGGAGCGCAGGGGCTCGGCGACGTGGGCCTCCAGCACCTCCTCGCACACCTCGGCGATCCGCGGGAAGGGGCAGCGGCCCGCCAGGAAGGCCGCCACCGCCGCCTCGTCGGCGCCGGAGAGGGCCGCCGGCGCCGTGCCGCCGGCCTCCAGCGCCCGGTAGGCGAGCGTGTAGGCGGGGAAGCGCCCGGGATCGGGCTGCTCGAAGGTGAGCCGGCCCAGCCGGGAGAGGTCGAGGGGCGGCAGGTCCAGCCGCAGCCGCTCGGGCCAGGCCATGGCGTAGCTGATGGGGCCGCGCATGTCGCTGACGCCGAGCTGCGCCACCACCGAGCCGTCGATGTACTCCACCATGGAGTGCACCACCGACTCGGGGTGGACCACGATGTCGATGCGGCGCGGATCGATGTCGAAGAGCCAGCGGGCCTCGATCACCTCCAGCCCCTTGTTCATCAGCGTGGCCGAGTCGATGGTGATCTTGTCGCCCATCGACCAGTTGGGGTGCTTGAGGGCCTGGGCCGGCGTCACCGCCGCGAGCTGCGCCGCCGCCACCGTCCGCAGCGGGCCGCCCGAGGCGGTGAGCAGGAGCCGGCGCACCTCGGCGCGGTTGTGGCCGCTGAGCGACTGGAAGATGGCGCTGTGCTCGCTGTCCACCGGCAGGATGACGGCGCCCCGCTCGGCGGCGCGCCGCATCACCAGCTCGCCGGCCAGGACCAGCGACTCCTTGTTGGCGAGCCCCACCGGCTTCCCCGCCTCCACCGCCGCCGCGGTGGAGCGCAGCCCGGCGCCGCCGGAGATGGCCGCCAGCACGAAGTCGACCTCGGGGAGCGCCGCCATGGTCTCGGCGCCGGTGGCCGGCGGCAGGATCTCCGGCCCGCCCGGCCGGCCCGCCAGCAGGCGGCGCAGCTCGGCGGTGGCCGCCTCGTCGGCCAGCGCCACGAAGCGGGGGCGGAAGGCCCGCGCCTGCTCGGCCAGCCGCGCCGCGTTCCGGTTGGCGGCCAGCGCCACCACCTCGAAGCGGTCCGGGTGGCGCGCCACCACGTCCAGCGCCTGGACGCCGATGGAGCCGGTCGAGCCGAGGATGGCGACGCGCTTGGCGGTCACGGGGAAGGCCGGGCGGCCGCGCCCCCCTCGGGGCGTCGGCCCGGGGCCAATCTAGCGCAGGAAGTTGGCGTAGACCCAGACCCAGGGCGCCACGAAGAGGAGGGCGTCGATCCGGTCGAGGAGGCCGCCGTGGCCGGGGATGAGGCTCCCCGAGTCCTTGACGCCGGTGGCGCGCTTGACCATCGACTCGGAGAGGTCGCCGAGCGGCCCCAGCACCGCGGCCCCGAGCCCGAGCAGCGCCGCGCCGGCCCAGCCGAGGGTGCCGAGGTCGTGGGTGAAGTCGAAGGCCCGCACCACCAGCGCCGCCGCCACGCTCCCGGCGACGCCGCCCGCGAAGCCCTCCCAGGTCTTCTTCGGGGAGACGCGCGGGAGGAGCTTGTGGCGCCCCAGGAAGCGGCCGGCGAAGTAGGCGGCGGTGTCGTTCACGAAGGTGGTGGCCAGCGCCATGATCACCCAGCCGGTGCCGAAGCGCAGCCGCAGGCTCACCACCGAGGAGACCACCGGGCCGATCCAGATCCAGGCGAGCGCCACCGCCGAGGCCCGCCGCGGCACGCCCTCCAGGTCGCCGCCGAAGAGGTGCAGCACCAGCAGCCCCATGCCGGCGAAGCCCAGGGCGATGGGGGCCCAGGCCGGGTAGACGCCCAGCGCGTACCAGGGGGCGAGCGGGAAGGTCGCGGCCACGGCGATGCCGTAGGCCTCGGGCAGCCGCACCGGCGCGATCATCGAGATCAGCTCGTGGGCGGCGAGGGCCGCCACCACGGCGCAGACCGCGGCGAAGATCACCCCGCCCCGCCAGGTGGCGTAGATCGCGAGCGGGGCCAGCACCAGGGCCGAGCCGACCCGCAGCGCCAGGTTGCGGTTGGCCTCGTTCATGGATCGACGGCCCCGCGCACCTGCGCGCCGGTGAGGCCGAAGCGCCGCTCCCGCGTCTGGAAGTCGGCGAGCACCTCGAGCAGCTCGCGCTCGCGGAAGTCGGGCCAGAGCGTCTCCACGAAGGCCAGCTCGGCGTAGGCGCACTGCCACAGCAGGAAGTTGGAGATGCGCCGCTCGCCGCTGGTGCGGACCATCAGGTCCAGCTCGGGCAGGCCGGCGGTCCACAGCTCCGCCTCCAGGGCGGCGGCGTCGATGGCGTCGGGGGCGTGGCGCCGGGCGGCCCGCCGCGCCGCCTGCGCCAGCTCCTCGCGGCCGTCGTAGGAGAGCGCCAGGGTCAGCACCATGCCGCGGTTGCCGCGCGACTCTCCGCAGAGGGCGTCGAGCCGGCCCCGCACCGGGCCCGGCAGCCGGTCCAGGTCGCCGATGGCGGCGAGCCGGATGCCGTTGTCCATGATCTCGCGCCGCTCCGAGTCGAGGAACTCGGCCAGCAGCTCCATCAGCGCCTGCACCTCGAGCGCCGGGCGGGCCAGGTTCTGCACGCTCAGGGCGTAGAGGGTGAGGGCCTCGACGCCGATGGCGCGGGCCTCGCGGGCCACGGCGCGGACCGAGGCGGAGCCCTCGCGGTGACCGGCCACCCGGGGCAGGCCGCGCGCCTCGGCCCAGCGGCCGTTGCCGTCCATGATGATCGCCACGTGGCGCGGCAGGGGGCGCTCGCGCACCCGCGCCCGCAGCGCCTCGATGTCGAGAGGGGGCGTCACGCCGGGCGCTTATAGCACGCCGCGCCGCCCGCTCCGAGCCGGTTCCCCACCGCGCCGGAGGGCCGTTTGACCGCCATTTCCCGCCGCCCTATCCTCGATCCGTGCCCCCGCGCGGCGTCGGCCCATACGAGATCCTCTCGCTGGTCGGACGCGGCGGGGTCGGGACCGTCTACCGGGCCCGCCACCGGGACACCGGCCGGATCGCCGCGGTGAAGCTGCTCGGCCCGGCGCCGTCCACCGACGCCTCCTCCACCCGGCGGCTGGCCCGCGAGTTCGAGGCCCTGGCGCGGCTCGACCACCCCAACGTGGTCCGCGTCTTCGAGGCCGGCGTGGCCGAGGGCTACTCCTTCCTGGCGATGGAGCTGGTGGAGGGGCTCGACCTGCGGGCCTGGCTCTCGCCGGTGCTGGACCTGGGGCTCGCGCCGCCGGCGGCGAACGACGGCGCCGCGCCGGGCCCGGCCTTCGGCCTCGACGCGCTGGCGATGGAGCCGGACACCGAGAGCTTCTTCTCCGGCTCCACCGGCGAGCTGGGACCCGAGGCGGTGCGCAGCTTCGCGGCGCTGCTGGACGAGCCCGAGACCGACCCCGGCCGGGCGGTGGTCCGCCTCCCCGCCGACGTCCCGGCCGACGCCGCGGCCGACGCCCGGCCCCCCTCGGACGAGTGGCT
>JAJZTO010000123.1 GCA_021848865.1 Myxococcales bacterium | reverse complement strand
TGATGCCGGCCACCTGGCCGGGATAGGCCCGCAGCAGCCGCTCGATGAGCGCCGGGGTGATCGGCACCTGGGCCACCGGGGGGATGTGGTACAGGTACAGGCGCAGCCGCGCGTCGCCGACGCGCTCCACCACCTCGGCGAAGCTCCGGAACAACCCGTCCTCGCTCACGCCCTTGTAGTAGAAGGGCGGCAGCACCAGCACGCCGCCGCAGCCGCGGGCCACCGCCCGCCGCGTGAGCCGCACCGTGTCGGTGAGCGCGCAGCAGCCGGTCCCGGGCATGAGCCGCGCCGGGTCGAGGCCGCCCTCGACGAGCTGGTCGAGCAGCGCCTCGCGCTCCTCGACCGACAGCGAGTTGGCCTCGCTGGTGGTCCCGAAGACGGCGAGGCCGGCGCAGCCGTGGGCCAGGAGCCAGCGGCCGTGGCGCAGCAGCCGCTCGCCGTCGGGGAGCAGGTCGGACCGGAAGGGCGTGAGCAGCGGGGCGAGGACGCCGCCCAGCCTCGCTGCCGCCTGCCGTCCCGGCCGTGGCTCCGCCTCCGGCGCCGTGCGCATCGTTCCGCTCCTCCGTCCGCGATCGAGACGGGAATCGTCGCCCCCGGCCGCTCCCGCGTCAAGGTGCCGCGGGCCGGCGAGACGGCGCCCCCGCGTCCGTGCTACGCGTCGTCGCATGGGACACATCGGACGTCTCAAGGAGCAGTACCGGGACCTGGCGGATCGCCTGCAGTCCGGCCCGGTGGCGTTCGCCGAGCCCGGCGACCCGGGGGCCTGGGAGGGCTGGCGGGAGATCCTGGAGATCCTCTACACGCCCGAGGAGGCGGCGCTGGCGGCGAGGATGCCGGTGAAGCCCCTGTCGCTGGAGAAGCTCTCGGCCCGGGTCGGCGTTCGGGCCGAGGCGCTGCGGCCGCGGCTCGACGCCATGGCCGACAAGGGGCTGGTGATGGACCTGGTCCACCCGAGGACCGGCCGGACCGCCTGGCTGCTCTCGCCGCCGGTGGTGGGCTTCTTCGAGTACTCGCTGATGCGCGCCCGGGACTCCATCCCCAAGAAGCGGATGGCCGAGGCGCTCCACGCCTACACCCACGGCGACGAGGCCTTCGCCCGCGAGGCCTTCGGCGGCGCGACCACCATCGGCCGGGCGCTGGTGCACGAGACGGCGCTGGCCGAGGACCCACTCCCCGAGGTGCTCGACTGGCAGCGCGCCTCGACGGTGGTGGGGGAGGCCCGCTCCTGGGCGGTGTCGCTCTGCTACTGCCGCCACAAGGCGGAGCACCTGGGGCAGGCCTGCGGCGCGCCGCAGGAGGCCTGCCTGTCGCTGAACGGCGGGGCGGACTTCGTCACCCGGCGAAAGTTCGGCCGGGCCATCGAGCGCACCGAGGCGCTCGAGATCCTGGCCCGCTCGCGGGAGCAGGGGCTGGTGCAGATCGCCGACAACGTGATGCACCGGCCCACCTTCGTCTGCAACTGCTGCGGCTGCTGCTGCGAGCAGCTCCAGGGGGCGAACCGCTGGGGGCTGGCGGCCGTGAACCCCAGCGGCTTCGCGCCCCGGCGGGACGCCGCCGCCTGCAGCGGCTGCTCGCGCTGCGCCCGCGCCTGCCCGGTGGCCGCCATCGAGATGGTGCCGGAGCGGCAGGTCGGCAAGCCGAAGAACGGCCTCGCCCCCTCCATCGACGGGGAGCGCTGCATCGGCTGCGGCGTCTGCGCCAGCGCCTGCCACAAGGGGGCGCTGCGGATGGAGGCCGGCGGCGCGCCGCGGCCGGTGCCGGCGAACGGCGTCGAGCGCATGGTCCGCATGGCGGTGGAGCGCGGCCGCCTCGCCGACCTGCTCTTCGACGAGGGGGAGGGGCTGGGCAGCCGCTTCCTGCACCGGGCGGTGAAGGCGCTCACCGCGCTGCCGCCGGCGGCGAGGCTGCTGGCCTCGGAGCAGGTGAAGTCGCGCTTCGTGAAGGCGGCGCTGGGCGGCTTCCGGGGCGGGGGCGCCTAGAACCACTCCGGCTTCATCCGGGCGTAGGAGTCCTCGCCCGAGCGGCACAGGGCGAGGAGCCGCTCGGCCTCGGGGAGCTCGGTCTTCAGGAAGTACTCGGCGGCGAGGATCTTGCCCTGGTAGAAGCCGGCCGAGGCCGGCTCGCGGGCCAGGCCCTCCTTCGCCACCGCCGCCTGCAGCAGCCACTGCCAGCCCACCGCCACCAGCGAGAAGGCCTTCAGGTAGTCGGTGCTGTGGAGCAGCATCCCCTCGGCGTCGCCGGCCGCGCCCTTGCCGGCCAGCTCCCGGGTGACCTCGCCGGCGCGGCCCGCGGCGGCGAGCAGCGCCTCGCCCCAGGCCGGATCGAGCCCGGCCCGGGCGGCCCGCTTCGCGGCGGCGGCGATCTCGGCGCCGAGGAGCTTGAGCCCCGCCCCCTCGCCGGCCAGCGCCCGCCGCCCCAGCAGGTCCATGCCGTGGATCCCGGTGGTGCCCTCGTGGATCGAGTTGAGCTTCTGGTCGCGCAGCCAGGCCTCGGGGAGGTACTCGCTGGAGTAGCCGTACCCGCCGTGGATCTGCACCGCCAGGGCGTTGGACTCGAAGCCGGCCTCGGCCGGGTAGCTCTTCACCACCGGCGTGAGCAGGTCGAGGAGCCGGTGGGCGCGACGGCGCTCCTCCTCGGTCGCGGCGTGCTCGGCGAGGTCGGCGAGCCGCGCCGCGCCCAGCACCAGCGCCAGCCCTCCCTCGACGATGGCCTTCTGGCGCAGCAGCATCCGGCGCACGTCGGCGTGCTCGACGATGGGCACCTGGGGCCGGGTGGGGTCCTTGGCGCCGAGCGGCCGGCCCTGGGTGCGGGTGCGGGCGTACTCCAGCGCCTCGTGGTAGGCGACCGAGGCGGTGGCCACGCCGTTGCAGCCCACCATGATGCGGGCCTCGTTCATCATCTGGAACATCTGGGCCAGCCCCTGGTTGGGCTCGCCCACCAGCCAGCCGCGGCAGTCCCCCTCCTCGCCGAAGGCCAGCGCCAGGCTGGGCAGCCCCTTCCAGCCGATCTTGTGGATGAGGCCGGTGACCCGGACGTCGTTGGGGACCAGCCGGCCGCCCTCGGGCCGGTCGCGGGGCACGCAGAACAGCGAGATGCCGCGCACCCCCGGGGGCGCCCCCTCGATGCGGGCCAGCACCAGGTGCACCACGTTGCCGCCCAGGTCGTGGTCGCCGCCGGAGATGAAGATCTTGGCGCCGTCGAGGAGCCAGTGGCCCTCCGGCGTGGGCCGGGCCCGGGTGCGCACGTCGGCCAGGCTGGAGCCGGCCTGGGGCTCGGTGAGCGCCATGGTCCCGGTCCACTCGCCGGCGTACATCCGGTCCATGTAGGTGCGCTTCAGCTCCTCCGAGCCGAAGGACTCGATCAGGTGGGCGGCGCCGGTGGTGAGCCCGGGGAAGCCCGCGGCCGAGAGGTTCCCGGCCATGAGGTAGAGGCTGGCGGCGGTGGCCACGGTCTGGGGGAGCTGCTGCCCGCCCGCCTCGACCGGGCGCGAGGCGGCCACCACGCCCAGCGCGGCGAGCTGCGCCTGGATCTCCTTCATCGCCGGGTGGAGCCGGACCCGGCCGTCGCGCAGCGCCGCCGGCGCCTCGTCCATGGGGCGGTAGGCGGGGAAGAGCAGCTCGCGCGCCAGCCGCCGGGCGGTGCGCAGGTAGAGGTCGAAGGTCTCGCGCGAGTGGTCGGCGAACCAGGGGAGGCGCGGCAGCGCCTCGGCCTCCAGCACCTCGTAGAGCAGGAAGTCGACGTCGCGGTCGGAGACGAGCGGGTTGGGCACGTGGGATCCCTGGTGGCGGCTCGGGTGGGGGCTCAGATGATGCCCAGATCGCGCAGCCTGTCCACCTCCGCGTGACCCATGCCGAGCACGCCGGTGAGCACCTCGACGGTGTGCTGGCCCAGGGTGGGCGGCGGCCGCGTCGAGGAGCAGGGCGCGCCGTCGAAGCGGAAGGGGGAGGCCACCAGCGGCTGGCGGCCGGCGGTGGCGTGCTCCAGCGTGAGCCGCATGCCGCGGTGGACCACCTGCGGCTCCTCGAACACCTGGCGCAGGTCGTTGATGGGGCCGCAGGGGACGCCGGCCCCTCCCAGCGCGCCGATCCAGTCGTCCCGGTCGCGCGCCGCGAAGAGGGCGGCGAGCTGCGGCACCAGCGTCCCGCGGTTCGCCACCCGCGCCGCGTTGGTGGCGTAGCGCGGGTCGCGCGCCAGCTCCGGGCGCCCCGCCACCTCGCAGAAGCGGGCGAACTGGCCGTCGTTGCCCACCGCCAGCACCAGGTGGCCGTCGCGGGCGGCGAAGGCCTGGTAGGGCACGATGCTGGGGTGGGCGTTCCCCAGGCGCGACGGCGGGCGGCCGGTGGCGAGGTAGGCCTGGCCCTGGTTGGCGAGGGTGGCCACCTGGACGTCGAGCAGCGAGAGGTCCACCCAGGCGCCGCGCCCGGTGCGCTGGCGCTCCGCCAGCGCCGCCAGGATGGCGGTGGTGGCGTAGAGGCCGGTGAAGAGGTCCACGATGGCGACGCCGACCTTCATCGGCCCGCCGCCGGGCGCGCCGTCCGGCTCGCCGGTGAGGCTCATCAGCCCGCCCATCCCCTGGATGAGGAAGTCGTAGCCGGCGCGGTGGTGGGAGGGGCCGGTCTGGCCGAAGCCGGTGATGGAGCAGTAGACCAGCCCCGGGTTCAGCGCCGACAGGTCGCCGTATCCCAGGCCGTGGCGGGCCAGGTCCCCCACCTTGAAGTTCTCCAGCAGGACGTCGGCGCGCTGGGCGAGCCGGCGGACCACCGCCTGGCCCTCGGGCCGGGAGACGTCCAGGGTGACGGAGCGCTTCCCGCGGTTGGCCGAGGCGAAGTAGGAGGACTCGCCGGTCGCGGCGCCGTCCCCGCCGCGCAGCCAGGGCGGCCCCCAGCCGCGGGTGTCGTCCCCGGCGCCGGGCCGCTCCACCTTGATGACCTCGGCGCCCAGGTCGGCGAGCGCCTGCCCGGCCCAGGGGCCGGCCAGGACGCGGGAGAGATCGAGGACCTTCAGGTGGCGGAGCGGGGCCGGGGTTGATTCCGCTGTGCGAAAATCCATTTCGGAAATATAGCTCACATCGGTTGACAGCGAAACATGGTTCTGCGACGTTCCGGGGCGCATGGTCCCCGCCCGCACCGCCGACGCCCCGACCGCGACCGAGGCCGCCGCCCGGCGCGCGGGCCGTCCCGCGGCGCCGGACCGGCAGTTCGTGACCGCCCTGGCGCGGGGGCTGGAGATCCTCCGCTGCTTCGGCCCCGGGGACCGCACCCTCGGCAACCAGGAGCTGTCGCGCCGCACCGGCCTCCCCAAGCCCACCGTCTCCCGCCTGACCCACACCCTGACCAGGCTCGGCTACCTGCGCCGCTCGCGGACGCTGGACCAGTACGCGCTGGGCGCCGCGGTGCTGTCGCTGGGCTACTCGATGGTGGCGCAGATGGACGTGCGCCGGGTGGCCCGCCCGCTGATGCAGGCGCTGGCCGAGCACACCGGGGCCTCGGTGAACCTGGGGGCCCGCGACCGGCTCAGCATGATCTACATCGACACCTACCGGAACGCCGCGACCTTCACGGTGCAGCTCGAGTCGGGCTCGCGCATCCCGGTGGCCACCACCTCGATGGGCCGCGCCTACCTCGCCGGCCTGCGCGAGCCGGAGCGGCGCGACCTGCTCGACCAGCTCCGCAAGGCCGAGGGGCGGGAGTGGCCCCGGGTGAGGAAGGGCATCGACCAGGCGCTCCGGGACTTCGCCGACCGGGGGCTGTGCTTCTCGGTGGGCGACTGGCGCCCCGAGATCCACGCCGTGGCCGCGCCGCTCCCGCGGCCGGACGACGGCGAGGTGCTGGTGTTCAGCTGCAGCGGGGCCTCCTTCCAGATGGGGCGCGACAAGCTCCTCGGGGAGGTCGGGCCCCGGCTTCTCAACCTGGTGGGCAACGTGCGCACCGCCATGACCAACCCGTAGGAGGACCGATGGCCTCGAGCGAGATGACCGACTACATGGGCTTCCAGCAGCTCCTCACCGAGGAGGAGCGGATGGTCCGGGCCCAGGCCCGGCAGTTCGTCAACGCCGAGGTGCTGCCCATCATCGAGGAGCACGCCCAGGCGGCGACCTTCCCGCGCCACCTCATCCCGCGGATGGGAGAGCTGGGCTTCTACGGCCCGAACCTGCCGGCGAAGTACGGCTGCGCCGGCCTCTCCGGCGTCGCCTACGGCCTGCTCATGTACGAGCTGGAGCGCGGCGACTCCGGCATCCGCAGCTTCGCCTCGGTGCAGGGGTCGCTGGTGATGTACCCCATCTTCGCCTACGGCTCGGAGGCGCAGCGGGCGCACTGGCTGCCCAAGCTCGCCCGCGGCGAGAAGATCGGCTGCTTCGGCCTCACCGAGCCCGACTTCGGCTCCAACCCCGGCGGCATGCGCACCAAGGCGGTGCGGGAGCCGGGCGGCAAGTGGCGCATCAACGGCGCCAAGATGTGGATCACCAACGGCACCCTGGCCGACGTGGCGGTGGTCTGGGCCCGGACCGACGAGGGCATCCGCGGCTTCCTGGTGGAGAAGGGGACGCCGGGCTTCACCGCCCCGGAGATGAAGGGGAAGTGGTCGCTGCGCGCCTCGGTGACCTCGGAGCTGGTGTTCGAGGACGTGATCGTGGACGAGGAGAAGAGCCTGCTCCCCGGCGTGAAGGGGCTGAAGGGGCCGCTCGGCTGCCTCACCCAGGCCCGCTACGGCATCGCCTGGGGCGTGCTGGGCGCGGCCGAGGCCTGCTACCAGTCGGCGCTGGAGTACGCCAAGGAGCGCGTCCAGTTCGACAAGCCCATCGCCGCCACCCAGCTGCAGCAGGCGAAGCTGGCCTGGATGGTCACCGAGCTCACCAAGGGGCAGCTGCTGGCCCTGCAGCTCGGCCGGCTCAAGGACGAGCACAAGGCGACGCCGGCGCAGGTGTCGATGGCCAAGATGAACAACGTGAACGCGGCCCGGGAGATCTGCCTGCGGGCCCGCACCGTCCACGGCGCCAACGGCATCCTCGGCGAGTACCCGGTGATGCGCCACATGGCGAACCTCGAGTCGGTCTACACCTACGAGGGCACCCACGACATGCACCTCCTCATCATCGGCGAGGAGGTCACCGGCCTCTCGGCCTTCCGGGGCTGAGCGGGCCGCGCCGCCGCGCGCGGCCGCTCAGGCGAAGCGCGCCCGGAGCCGCGCCGCGTACCGCTCCGGCGCCTCGGTGTGGGCGTCGTCGCCGAGGAAGAGCGGCGCGAACCAGGTCTCGTAGTTGGAGTAGCTCGCCCGCATCGCCGGGCGCGAGCAGAGCCGCACTTGCAGGGCCAGGTCCTCCGCCTGGCCCGGCGCCGGTGCGGAGAGGAAGGCCATGGTGAAGGGGCTGGTCCCGCTCTCCTCGTAGAAGGAGATGACGCGGGAGATCCCGGCGGCGAAGCCCTCGGCGCCGGCGTCGTCCAGCTCGGCGAGGCTCCCCACCGCGGGCAGCAGGCCCCAGACCTCCTTCTGCCGCGCCGGCGCGAAGGCCGCCACCCACTCCACCGGGCCGGTGCGCCCCAGCCAGCGCTCGCCGCGCCGCCGCTCCTCGGCGAGCAGCGCGCGCCAGTAGCCGGTCCCCTGGCGCGCCCGGAAGGCGGCTCCGGCGGCGCGCAGCCGCTCCACGCCGGCGTAGGGCACGCCGCGCACGTGCACCTGGAAGTGCGGGTGGGGCACGCCCGAGCCGCCCGGCGGCAGGAAGTTCATGCCGGCCACGTGGTGGACCAGCGCCGGGTCGCTCCGGCGCGCGCGCCGCACCAGCTCCGCGGCGGTGCGGACCGCGGTGCCGAGCGCGGCCGGGTCGATGCGCGACGGGGAGAGC